>JBMNSJ010000014.1:0-45265 GCA_050945135.1 Raoultibacter sp. | reverse complement strand
TTCCGTGGCAATCTTAGGCCGCTTCCCGTAAGGAGAGGCGGCCTTTATCCTGTTCATGCCCTAATTTTTCTCGCTCAATAGGGGCGATAAGCTCTTTGCTTTTATGCTTGCACCTGCCACCTGCGATGTGCTATCTTCTATTAAAAGCTTTTACTAGAAGGTTATTTATGAACACTTCTCATACATATGATGCGGAGAGTCTTGACTTAGAAATAGACGAGTTCGTTTTTCTCTGGCACGAACTTATCAAGATTCTTTCCAACCGCAAAGAGCGCTTCTCTCACCTCAATAACGGCGAGGGAAAAGCTCTATTAACTCTCTTTGCTGATCCAGAGGGCTTATCCGCTGGTGAACTCAGCGCAAAGCTTGGTGTTACTACCGGGCGTATGGCAAATATTTTGCACCAGCTCGAGGACAAGCACTTCATCGAACGCACTATCCAACCAGAAAACCGACGGAAATCTCTCATCACTCTTACCGATGAAGGAACGACCCACGTACAAGACCTACTATCGGAAGCCCACCAGAAATCTTCGCAGTTAATTAATCGTCTCGGGAAAGAAGACGCGCAAGAGCTTATTCGTATTATGCGAAAACTTGTCGATAGCGAAAACGATCAATCTTAGGCAGGCCTACAAACTCGTTAGTCGAGCCAAGCCTGCGTATCGGAAATATCTTGAGTGAATAGTTTCCCTAAGTTGCTTCTGTCTTTTGCCTCATGGTATTTAAAGAGCATTTCGCCATTGTCCAAAGTGCCCAATATCTCAAGCTTGCCTCGCACATGCGAAAGACAGTAGCGAAACGACTTTCCTAAACCGCTCTGCATACCTTTAGCTGCTTCAACGATTTCATAGCCCTCTTTCAGAGGAACCTGGAAAAGTGATTTCACACCAGAAACTGGACGGCACTGGAACACGTAATACGGTTCTACGCCAATTGAAAGAAGCTTGCTCATTAACTTGCTCAAGGCTTCGGGAGAATCATTAACCCCCCGTAAAAGGACAGTTTGGTTTCGTACAGGAATGCTTCGCTCTCGGATAGCCTGCACTGCATCTTTTGACTCGGAAACAACCTCTGAGGCATGATCAAACTGCGTGACAAAAATTATTTGCTTCTTTTTGCTGTAATGCTCGAGCATATCGAGAAGTGCTGGGTCGTCGTTAATGCGCGAAGGCAAGGTAACGGGCGTTCTGCTGGCCACCCTTATGTAGTCGAGGTGTTCGATATCAACCAACATTTCGAGAATATCGCGCAGATGCTCGTTAGTATTCAGCAGAGCATCTCCCCCGCTGATTAATACATTTTTAACTTCGGTATGCTCAGAAATGTAGGCGCGTGCAGCTTCCAAATCTTGCAAGCTGTCATCATCGTGCAAGCCGACAAATCGTTTTCGAAAGCAGTGCCTGCAATAAGTCGCACAGAGACTAGTGGTGAGCAACAAAACAGTCTCGTGATACTTATGCTGCAAGCCTCGTATAACTGTGTTGTCGTATTCGCCTGAAGTGTCGAGGCTTCCCGACAAATCTGACTCTTCAAGACAGGGTAAAGCCATTTTACGAATAGGATCATGCTCATCAGAAAAATCGATAAGCGATAAATAGTGAGGAGTAACAAGCATGGGAGAGCGCTCGAGAATCTGAGCGATTTGACTCCGCTCAGACGCCGAGAAAGAGACGACCTTTTCGAGGTCATCTATTGTTCGCATGCTGTCTTGCAGCTCTTTTTTCCAAGCCATAACCACGTCACCTCTACATCAATGGGCCCGATGGAACAAATAAGCTATTCGGTGCTGGGAGCCACGCTTCTTGTTCCGTGAATTAGTGTTGAAACTGTGCTGCGAAAACGGGCCATTTTGATTGGCAGTTGTCTAACTGCCTAAATTCCAAGCAGGAATCGACTCCTGCTGTCTCAAACGATAATACGAGATTCAAAGATAATCAAAACACTCCTTGAATGCAAGTTTATCCACTGAATAAGCGCTGTGAGTGGTAGTTCTGATACCTAACCGTAAATCAAGACCTGGGCATATAAAAGTAGTGGGCTCTTCAGGGAGAAGAAGAGCCCACGCAAAGGGAAGATTAGATTCTTCCGCGATTAATTTCTTTTCCACTTGCAAGGAGCGCTGCGACTCTACCTGTAGTCATTGCTCTACCAAGACTCATGCCGGGGATAATCATTTGGTGCTCAAGGCCGCCAAAGTAGTTACCCTGACAATTTCCAACAACATACAATCCTTCGATGACATTTCTCTCCTCATCGAGAGCTTGATAGTCACCATTAGTAATGATGCCGTTTAAGGTGCAAAGAATTCCTGGCTTCCTGCGAACCGCATAGAATGGTGCAACTCGAATAGGCTTTAGACGCGAAGCCTGTTTGCCGTAGTCATCATCCATTCCGGCATCGCAAAGCTGGTTGTAACGAGTAATTGTCTTTTCGAGCTCATCTGCAGGGACCTCCATCATTTTCGCAAGCTCTTCAATGGTATCAGCCCTGAAAGCATCTCCGGAGGCTACTGCCTTTTCTGTGCTTTCGACAATGTCAACTGGAGGTTCTTTTTTCATCATACCCGAACCCATAGCAGCCCAATCGGTGCGATAATTATCGTCAAATACCTGGAAGTGCATGTAATCTGGCTGATTCATGTCTTGAGCATAGAGCTGTCCGTATTCCATATCCTCGTTGCAGAAACGCTTCCCGTTCTTGTTTACAAACAACCATGGCATTCCTGATCCACCAACATCAGGAACATCGATAGGAGGATCATAGTGAATGTTTGAACAGTGTGGAGCCAGCTGCATGAATCCACCAATCCACATTCCCATGAGCTGTCCATCGCCTGTATTTATATCAGGACGCGTATATGCTGACTGTAAACCCTCTACATGCGGAAGATATTCAGCGCGCATTTCGGCATTGTTGCCATAATCGCCTGCGGCAAGAATGACACCATTTTTTGCTTCAACCTTGATGTACTCACCCGATTCGTTCTGAGCAATAGCTCCAACAACACGACCGGTATTGTCGTTTTCACGAATTAGCTGGACGGCAGGTGTGCTGTAATGAACCTTGGCATTACCGAGTCCTTCCGCATAATCAAGTAGCCATTGCGCTAATGCTTGCATCTGACCCATCCACATGTGCACAGTGGGATAGGCAAAGTTATGGTAGTCAGGATAATCCATACCTTTGTTAAGGCCAGTAAGAACAGGTCCGACACCTTCGATATCATTTGTGAGAGCCATGCACCAGTCCATCGTTGGACCGCTGTTGTATATCCATGTTTTCAGCAGGTCAAGATCTGCCCGGTTCTCTCCCTGACGAGTCCAAGCAATTACCGCTTCCCATGGATCATAATCATCACCAAGCTCTTGCTGGGCCTTTGAGTTCCAAGCGGCAGCTCCACCACCATGAGAAACTGCTGTTTCTGCTTTTTGCAGGACAACAACGTCTTTCCCTTCTTCCGCTGCTGTTGCCGTAGCTACTGCACCAGAAATTCCTCCACCAATAACGAGTATTTCAGTTTCAATGGTTTCCTTTATGTCAGAATCTGCAATTGCCTCAGGAGGTGCCTTGTAGTCTGTCGCAGAAGCGGCGGCACTCGAGCTTGATGACGAACTCGAACTTGAGCCTGAAGAGCATGCCACCAAAGAGCTCGCCGCTAGTCCTGCAGCGGCAAGACCACCTACACCAATAAAAGATCGTCGTGATACTGAAATAGTTTTTCTCTCTTCCATAATCTTCCCTTCCTCTAGTTTTCCCACGCATTGAGCTTCCCACCTCATGCGTCTCGCAGCAATTCCCCCTTGCGAGTCGGGACCCTTTGCTTCTAATGAAGCATCTCTTATGGTGGCTTATTTGACATCTTCTGTCTTCGGATGAAATATTCGATTTTCTAAAAAGGGATAATATGAAATATATTATTTTTCATATTTAGTACGAGGACCTCGTTCGACAAGATCAAGAAACTCCTGACGTGAGTGAACATCAAGCTTTTTGTAAATGTGATTTAAGTGAGTCTGCGCTGTTCCTTTTGCTATATGAAGTTCTTCTTGAATGAAGGGCAGGCTTCTCCCCTTTGCTAAAAGCTGAGCAACTTCAAGCTCTCGCGCGGACAGCCCATGCTCTTCTTGCAGAAAACCGATGTCGCTTAGCTTTGTCTCTGCTGTGGAAGAAACAGCCGACGCTTCAACGGCATCTGTTTCAACCTTCTTTTCTGGGACAGACGATAAGCCCCAAATGCTTTGAATATCACGTTGATTCATGATGAACACTGCGCTAACAAAAATGAGGAAGATAACCGCAAGCGCAATTGAGGTCCACTGCGCAATACCCAGAGTAACCACCGAGGTAAGTCCTTGTGCAAGTGGCGCGCCAACTACAACCGCAAAAGCAAAGCAGGCTTGAGTTAAGCCAAACACCCGCAAAGGCGAAACGTCGAGTCTTTCAGAAATATTCGCGAGATACGCCCAAACGATTGCGCGGAAGCACTGAAATGCGGCTCCGAATATTGCATAAGCCAAAAAGAACGAAACACCAAAGAGCGCCGAAACAAGAAAACCCGCCGCCATAATAAGAAGTGTAGCACGAATCGTGGCAATCTCATTTGATTGCACCTTAGCAATCCTGGAAGAGACGAAGATGATGAGCAACAAGACCAAAAGGCCTACTACTCCGCCAAATATATAAAGTTCGCCCATTGCGCCAAAGCTTGCTGAGTCTCCTGATATGGTGGCAAAAGCTCGTAGAATCTCCCCGCACAAGGCGTATAAAAAAATGGCAGACAGAGGAATGAGCACCCGCACAGAAAAAGATGCTTTTCGCGGTAGGGCGAGTAGAGTACCTAACTTCGAAACCTCTCTTCGTTTGACCAGCAAAAGACAAATGCCGCAGAGCATGGGCGATAGAATCGTAAAGAGAGCCGAAACGGCAGGAGGAAAAAGAATTACAACAAAATAGAGTATCGAACCAAGCAAATACGCAGAAATCATACCCAGAAGAGCGTTGCGAAATCCAATTTTTGCAAACAACTCAGCCCACATCAACACAATAACGGCTGTTGAAATACCGGTAATCAATGCACCTGAGATATCGACCGCAACTGCAATATTGGGAGCCCACGAAGCAAGAGTATCGCCCAAAGGCAAAAACGCCGTACCAATGCACGTAATAATCGACCAGGCAATTATCGACCCGCGCCGTTTTATCAATGTTTTGATTTTAGTTGCCAGAATACCTATCAACAGCAAAGCCACGGCATGAGCCCAAGCTGCCCACGCCCAGATATCCTGCACATGCATACTTATAGACTCTGAATGTGGCGCTACAACCGGAGAGTAAAATACCAAAAACAACCAAGCCCAATAAAAGCCAAAGCCCGCAAATAGGGCAAGGTCAAAATAAGAAACTTTCCCCTTGGCTGCCTGGACCTCGACGTTCACGACCCCTCGCTTTCTTCTTGTACAGATTATAGCGAATGAACTCGTTTAAATGCGGGGCGTAAGGAGGTGAATTGTATTCGTGCCATTTCCCGACGTATTTGGGTCATTTCTTCTCAATTTCATCTTCTCGTCGTTATCCTAATTCACATTATGAAAACAAGTGTGCAAGATTCTTATGGAATTTCTGCTATGTGTTCGGAAATAATAGTTTAGATACTAAAATGAAATTTCAGGCACCCCCCACTCCCTAGAGAGGCACCAAATTAATGCTTCAATTATTCGATATTCGTAAGTCCTATACCACCGCAGATTTTACCCAAACCGCCCTCGATGATGTCTCAATAGCTTTTCGTGATAATGAGTTTGTCGCCATTCTTGGTCCATCCGGATCAGGAAAAACAACAATGCTCAACATCATTGGCGGACTTGACCAATATGACTCCGGCGAGCTTGTGGTCGATGGTATATCAACTCGTGAATATAAAGATCGTGATTGGGACACCTACAGAAACAACCGCATCGGTTTTGTATTCCAGAGTTACAACCTTATCCCCCATCAAAGCGTACTGGCAAATGTTGAACTAGCACTAACCCTATCAGGTGTTTCTCGTGCAGAACGGCACGATCGCGCTAAGCGCGCACTCGAACAAGTGGGTCTCGCTGAGCATGTCAACAAAAAGCCCAATCAACTTTCAGGCGGACAGATGCAGCGCGTTGCTGTTGCGCGCGCGCTTATCAACGATCCTGAGATTCTTTTGGCAGACGAGCCAACCGGAGCACTCGACTCTACAACCAGCGTACAGATTATGGAGCTCTTGACCGAGATTGCAAATGACCGCCTCGTTATCATGGTTACGCACAACCCAGAACTTGCCGACGAATACGCCAACCGCATTGTCAACTTGCGCGATGGACGCGTTACTGACGACTCTAATCCTTACGAACCAACTCCAGAAGAAACAAAGCTGAGCGACAAGCCAATCCGTCGAACAAAGATGTCCTATCTTACCGCGCTGTCTCTTTCGTTCAACAACCTAATGACCAAAAAAGGCCGCACAATAATGACAGCTTTTGCCGGCTCGATTGGCATTATCGGCATTGCGGCTATCCTAGCCTTAGCAAACGGTGTCAACAACTATATTAAAAACGTCGAAGAAGAAACGCTGTCCGTTTACCCCCTCACTATTGAAGGCACTGGGTTTGACATGACCTCCATGATGGTTGGCATGATGGGCGTCAGCGTTGACTCTCCGGAGTCAGACTCTTCTGATGAAAACGCCCAAGAAGAAGAGTCTTCAGACAGCAGCGAAGACGGTGGAATTACCGAAACTAAATCTCTTGCTGGCATGTTCTCAAGTATTGGAAGCAACGATCTTGCAAGCCTGAAAACGTATCTTGAAGGCGACGAGAGCAATATCTATGAATACGCCAACATGATTAGCTACGACTACAATATAACGCCGCAAATCTTTAGTCCCAACACTGCAGACGGGGCGTATCAGGTAAATCCAAACAAATCCCTTAGCGAGCTCTCAAGCGGTTCGCTCACTGGATCGGTTGGCGAATACGCGTCAATGGCCACCAGCGGCAGCAATGCAAATGTTTTCTCACAGCTGCTTGAAAACCGTACTCTTCTCGATTCTCAATACGACGTTGTTGCTGGTCACTGGCCCGAGAATTACGACGAGCTTGTCCTTGTCTTAAACTCTCGTGGCGGCGTGAGCGATTTAACCCTCTATGCGATGGGACTACGCGACAGAAGCGAACTTAATCAAATCGTAAGCGAAGTAGCTAACAACGAGGAAGCAAATATTCCTGAAGAGCAGCTCAATTTTAGCTACGAAGAGCTCATGGATGTCACTTTTAAACTGGTAAATTCTGCTGATATGTATCAAAAGGATACCGAATACAATGTTTGGAAAGACAAGGCTGAAGATACTGAGTACATGAGATCCCTGATTGATCAGGGAGAGGAATTGAAGATAGTTGGAATCGTTGCAGTCAATGAAGATGCTTCCGCAAATGCTCTTATGCCAGGCCTCTGCTATACCTCCGATTTACAACTTCACTTGATTGAGGAAGCCGAAAAGCGACAGATTGTTCAAGAGCAAAAAGCTAATCCCGAGCTCAACGTTATTTCTGGGCGCACGTTCCAAGACGAAAAGGACAACCCCGATAACAGTTCTCTTGATTTCTCATCCATGATTACCGTTGATAGTAACGCAATCTCAAACGCCTTCTCCTTCAACGCAAGCGCGCTTCAAATTGACTCATCGGGCCTTACTAACTTAAATATCGATCCTTCAACTGTCGGTGCAGTGCCTACCATTGACTTCACTTCGGTACTCAGCGGATTAGACATTGATGTCGATCAAGCCGAGCTCAACACCTTGATTAATTCTGTTGTAACCGACTTCAGCAACAATTACTACGTTCCCGACCCTGTATCGCCAACACCCGAAGACGTACTTAATCAATTCACCACCTATCTCTACACCCCACAAGCCCAGGCTATCATCGCCGCGCAATTACCTAATGTCGTTGACCCCACCGCTGTTACCAACCAGGTCCAAACAGCCTTAACAAACTCTATCCAAACAGCTATGCAGGGTTATATGACATCCATGATGACCAGCATAACCAGTCAGATTAGCTCAGCTATGAGCACCAGCATGGCTCAGCTTTCTGCAAACATGGCGGGCGCCATGAGCATCGATGAGCAGGCTTTTGCAAATGCCTTCCAGTTCAACATGGACGAAGAAGACCTACGTGAACTCATGACGTCTCTCATGACAAGAACCGAGACAACCTACGACTCAAACCTGTCGAAGTTTGGCTATGCCGATACCAACAAACCAGCTTCAATTAATATTTACCCCATCGACTTTGCAAGCAAAGAAAAGATTCTTGAAATTCTTGATAGCTATAACAGTCGCATGGAGGACGCTGGCGAAGAGGACAAGGTTATCGTTTACACCGATATCGTTGGTACTTTGATGAGCTCAGTCACCACCATCGTTGACATGATTAGTTATGTACTAGTGGCCTTCGTGGCAATCTCGCTGATTGTTTCTTCAATTATGATTGGCATTATTACCTACATTTCTGTCCTCGAGCGAAGAAAAGAAATTGGCATCTTGCGCTCTATCGGCGCAAGCAAAAAAGACATTAGTCACGTGTTCAATGCCGAAACTCTCATTGTTGGACTGGTAGCAGGAGTGATAGGAATCGGGATTACGGCGCTCTTGTGCATCCCTGCAAATATCATTATCGAGGCAAACTTCGGGGTAAAAAACGTTGCGCTTCTTCCTTGGGAAGCATCTATCGTACTCATACTCATAAGTTGCTTCTTGTCCTTTGTCGCAGGACTTCTACCCTCTTCTTCTGCCTCAAGAAAAGATCCTGTTGAGGCACTCAGAAGCGAGTAAGCGGTAGTTCTAGTTCAAGTTTTGAGACCCTCGTGGATTTGTGTCGCGGGGGTCTTTTCATGCTCACTCGATGCAACACTTTTACTATGCGCTTTTTAGGAAGAATGGCATAAGGCATCGCCTGGTGAAGGCATCATCTCATGAAAAAACCCGCTGCGCTAAGTATTCTGCATCAGATTGAAGCTTCTGCCCGCATTGGGGGTGAGAAGGCGCAATTTTGCCGCATGAAACCCCAGATGGCAAGAATTTAGTCACTGCACCTAACTGTATCCCAGCTTCAAATCGTGAGATTGACCGGGCATAAGCTTCAATCTCATACAAATCGAGCTGGTTTCGCCAAATTTATGAGAGCAGAACGGAGAATTTTGCATCCTGCCCCTTCTCAGCTGACGGACCGCCATGGTGGATATACCGTTCGTCCCGTTGTGTTGTCCGATTTCGCCGATTATCCAATAATTTGCGCGGACTGAGACTTTTTTCGGAAATCTCGTTATAATGATTTGTTATAGCAAGTTAACTTTTTTACGATGCGGGGTTTTCCGAAAGGATAGAAGCAACAATGATCAACGGGCGGCTTATTGGCCTAGCTAAAAACTCCATGAAGTATGTTTATGGCAATATTCTGCTTCAGTGGATTGCGCTCCTTGGCATGGTTGCAATCATCTTTTCTGTCAGCATACTCCTTGAATCCTTTCTTGTTGGAACTACTAGCACAGAGCTAATAATCAGCACCGCCCTCATCGCAGGAGCCGGAATCATCATTCGCTTCATTTGTAGCATCGGCGTCTCTAAAACAAGCTTTCTTGCAGCCGACAAAGTGAAGCTCACCCTGCGCGAAGCCATATATTCCAAGATTCTCAAGCTGGGAAGCTCCTACCACGAAAACATGGGAACATCAGAGATTCTTCAGGTTGCTGTTGAAGGTGTCGACCAGCTCGAAATATACTTCTCAAAGTATCTTCCGCAGTTTTTTTATAGCTTACTTGCACCGATCACTCTTTTCATCATTTTGGGTTTCGTAAATTTGCCTGCCGCCTTAGCCCTTCTATTGTGCGTGCCGCTCATTCCTCTATCAATTATGCTTGTGCAGCGCATCGCAAAGAAGCTCCTCAAGCAATACTGGGGTGTCTATACTGATTTAGGTGCAGGTTTTCTTGAGAACATCCAAGGATTAACCACCTTAAAGGTATTCAAGGCAGACGAAGCCAAAAATATCGAAATGAACGAGCAATCCGAAAGCTTCCGCAAGATCACCATGAGGGTTCTTACCATGCAACTGAATTCCATCACGGTCATGGATATCATTGCCTACGGGGGCTCTGCAGTTGGCATCATCTTTGCAATCAGTGCTTTTGCGGGTGGAAGTCTGAGTTTCGCGGGATGCCTTGCCATTATCTTGCTTGCAAGCGAGTTCTTTATTCCGCTGCGTTTGCTCGGCTCGTTTTTTCATATCGCTATGAATGGTATCGCCGCTAGTCAAAAGATGTTCACGCTGCTCGATATGCCTGAACCACAAGATGGCACGATTAACACAGCTAGCTTCGAAGGATCGATAGAATTCCAAAATGTCGATTTCTCTTATGACGGTAAGCGACAAATACTCACTACTATTAACCTCAAACTTGAGCCAGGCATCAATGCGCTTGTCGGAGAATCAGGCTGCGGAAAAAGCACCATCGCTTCCCTGCTTGCAGGTCGTCAGTCAGGTTATTCCGGCGTAATAAAAATCGATGGAACCTCTCTGTCTGAGTACTCTCACAGCTGGTTAAGCCGCAATATCACCTACATCGGCCACAACAGCTTCCTTTTTTCCGGAAGCGTCCGCGACAACCTCTTGATGGGAGCTGCAACTTCCTCTCGCCCTCACCCAAGCGACGACGAATTATGGAAGACTCTCGATCAGGTCAGGCTCAGCGATTTTTTGCGCGAGCAAGAAGGCCTCGACACAATGCTTAAGGAGCAGGCCTCCAATCTTTCAGGCGGACAAAGACAGCGCCTTGCCCTCGCACGAGCCCTTCTACACGATAGCCCCATTTATATATTCGACGAAGCAAGCTCCAACATTGACGTCGAAAGTGAGAACGACATCACAAGCATCATCTGGGAACTTGGAGCGCAGAAAACCATCCTGTTCATTTCGCATCGCTTGGCAAATGTGATTCCCGCACATCGTATCTCAATGATGGAAGCTGGACGCATCGTTGAAGAAGGCAAGCATGAGGTGTTGCTTGCGCAGGGTGGCCCTTACGCGAAGATGTTCAGTACCCAATGCGAGCTCGAGAGCATTGCACGCAAGGAGGTTGAAATTGCCTAGAAGCAACCTCCAAATCGTCGGCAAACTCATCGGACTGGTTAAGCCGCTAACTGGCTTTATGCTACTTGCAATTCTGCTTGGTGTCCTCGGCTTTCTTGCGGCAATTTTCATTCCCGTTTTGGGCGTATACGCCCTGGTTGGTCTTGCGGGATATGAACTTGGGATGAGCCTAACTGCCCTCTTCGTCACTATTGCGGCGTGCGCACTATGCCGAGGCTTCCTGCGCTACGGTGAACAGCTCTGCAATCACTACATCGCATTTAAGCTACTAGCCCTAATTCGAGATCAAGTGTTTCAGGCGCTTCGTCGTCTTTCGCCGGCAAAAATGGAAACGAAGGACAAGGGCAATCTCATTACCGTACTCACCTCTGACATAGAGCTCCTTGAAGTCTTTTATGCACATACCATTTCTCCCGTAGTTATCGCCAGCATCACTTCTCTTGTTATGCTGGGTTTCTTTGCTCTGATTAACCCGTTTTTTGCCCTCATCGCTGCTTTAGCATATCTCTGCGTTGGCGTGCTTATTCCTGTTCTCACCTCGAAGGCCGGGCGCGAAGCCGGGGCCTCCTATCGTGAACGTTCGGGGCAACTCTCAAGTTATTTACTCGACAGTCTTCGCGGGCTTCGCGAAATCATGCAGTATAACCAAGGAGATTTACGCCTAGGCGGAATAAGAGAGCAAACGCTCGGTCTGGGTAAAAAGCAAAACGAGCTCAAAGGAGTTGAAGGCTTCTGGGGCGCAGTAACCGGGGCAGCAATTATGTTGTTCTCGCTCGCTCTTCTCATCGTTGGTGCTGTCTTGCTGCAGTCCGGCTTGATTGACTTGGGTGGACTTGTCCTCGCCTTTGTTGCAATGATCAGCTCGTTTGGCCCTGTGCTTGCTTTATCGAACTTGGCAAACAATCTTGTTTACACCTTCGCATCAGGCAATCGAGTCCTCGATATCCTCGAGGAAGAACCCGAAACACTCGATGTTACAGAAGGCGTTTCAGTCGATTTCGAAAACCTCGCATGCAATCAAGTAAGCTTTAGGTATGCACAAGAACCTATTCTTGAAAATTTCGACCTCACCATCGAGAAGGGCCAAACAGTCGGCATCGTTGGCAAAAGTGGCTCAGGAAAATCTACGCTTTTACGCTTGATTATGCGCTTCTGGGATGTCGATAAAGGACGCATTGAAATCTCCGATGCAGATGTACGCGGGATTACCACGAATTCTCTGCGAGATATCGAGAGCTTTGTCGCACAAGATACGCAGCTCTTTGATGACACGATAGAAAACAATATCAAAATCGGAAAGCTCGATGCCACCCACGATGAAGTGGTGCGTGCCGCCAAAAAGGCATCCCTTCATGAATTCATCCTCACTCTTCCGAGAGGATATGAAAGCTCAGTCGGTGAGCTTGGCGATATGCTATCTGGCGGAGAAAAGCAGCGTATTGGCTTAGCGCGTGCTTTCTTGCACGATGCCCCTCTCATGCTGCTTGATGAACCGACAAGTAATCTCGACAGCCTTAACGAAGGTGTTGTCTTGAAATCCTTGAAAACCGAGGCCGAAAACAAGACGGTGATAGTGGTCTCACACAGAGTTTCAACCATGGCTTTTGCCGATGAAATCATTTCTATGAAAAGCTCGAGGGCAAGTTAGTCTATGGCTAAAACAGGCGACATATCCAAAAAAATCCAGCAAGAGCTTGCAACTATCGAAAAGATGATTGCGCTCTACTGTAAAAATAATCATTCGAGCGATACCGATCTTTGCGACGAGTGTACCGAGCTCTTGGCTTACGCACACTCGCGTATCGATCACTGCCCCATTAAAGACGAGAAAGTATTTTGCTCTGAATGCACGATTCATTGTTATAAGCCTGCTATGCGCGAACGGATTCGAACCGTCATGCGCTATAGCGGCCCGCGAATGCTTTGGCATGATCCCATCATGGCTTTCCGGCATCTCGCGGCGAGAAGACGATCGAAGCGTGCAGCAAAACAGAGCTCAAAAACCCCTCGATCTTTTTAGGAGCACGAAATGAAAAAACCGATTCAAGTTCTGTTTGCCGCACTGGGTTTCCTCTGCTTTGTCTGTGGCGCGATTGGCGCATTCTTACCGATAATTCCCACGACGCCTTTTCTTCTGCTGGCTTCCTTCTTTTTTGCAAAAAGCTCGCAGCGTTTCAACTCTTGGTTCACGTCTACGAAGCTCTATCAGAAACACCTCGATAGCTTTGTCAAAGAACGCGCGATGCCCCTCAGAACAAAAATTGGTTTATGCGCTTTTGCGTCTACCATGCTGATTATTGCCTTCTTTATGATGAACAATCTCTATGGTCGGATATTCATCGTGTGCTTGATTGTCTTCAAATACTATTACTTCATCTTCCGCATCAAAACCATCAAAGAAGGCGAAGAGACTCTCCCTCCTCTTGATGAGATTGTTGAGTCGGTCGCTGAAGAAAGCGAAAGGGGTATCACTCCAAGCTATATGGACGCCAATCCATCAAGCAAACAACGTTTAGCCAAAGAGGATGCCTGACTCATTTATAATGAGCATCTTCGAAAATGATAAGAACCAAGGAAGGATTTTCTTGAGAAGCGGCATGAAACTTGGTTGCTCATAAACCTCTCCTGCTGCGCGCTGACAATCTTTTCCAGTTAAAAGAAACAGGTACCATAATCCATGTTAACGCGACCAACCCTTTTTATAGATGCTGATGCTTGCCCGGTCATCAACGAGACTCTCACAGTTGCACGCAAGGCTAAACTTCCTGTTGTTATTGCAGGTAATAGCACGCAAAATCTTGCGCGTCACATCAGAAAAAGCGATCCACGAGAGCCTAAAGAAGGCTTTTGGGTTGACACCTTGGAAGTTGGTGTTGGCGCCGATGCTGCAGATTTTGCCATCATTCAAGAACTCAAGGCCAACGACATAGTTGTGACTCAAGATATCGGACTCGCTGCCATGGTGCTTGGACGCGATGCTGCCGCTATTGGAGTGCGTGGACGTATCTTCACTAAAGCCCATATCGACATGGATATGTTCATCCGCCATGAGGAGAAAAAGGTACGTAGACAGGGCGGACAAACAAAGGGGCCTGCTGCCTTTGAGGAAGAGGATCGCGAGCGCTTCACCGCCAACCTTCAGCGCCTTGTTGAAGAAGCACTCTCTTCAGCCAGATGAAAGCTTCAAAGATATCCAGGAGGAATGCGGCATAAGCCACAAAATGCTGATGAAAGCTCTCGAGATTCTCCCTCCGAATATCCACAATGCATGTCTAGCGAATTGTCTATAGTTACTGAGACTAGATAACAAATGCGAGCTATAAAATTCGATTGAAAGGCTACAGTTTCGAAATCTTTTTCTCAGATTTCACTTTTTTTGCCACAGGTGGCCCCTAGTCCGGATTTATCTCCGTCTTACGCGAGCATATTTGCTGTGATGGATTTCGTTGCCTGGGCTTTCTGCGAGCGAAGGCGTGATGAAGCTCTTTATGCTCGCTCGAAAACCGGACTAAGGCACGTCCCTGCCACATAATCCGCGTTTCCAAAAAAACTCTTTGGAAATGCGGATAAAAGTTGCTCTAGACAGCCCAAGCGGCTGCCTGATTCTGAAGAGACACCATACGACGATACGTACCGTTTTCGTGTTCCATAAGCTCGGCAGGTTTACCAACTTCGTCAACCCTGCCCTCGTTCAATACGATAATTTTATCGGCATTTGCAACGGTTCGCATGCGATGCGCAATAACCAGCACTGTCTTTTCTGCCAATAGGCGCGATAAGGCCTGCTGAACCTGTGTTTCGTTCTCGACGTCCAGCGAGGCTGTTGCTTCATCGAGTAACACGATAGGTGCGTCTTTAAGAAGTGCACGCGCAATTGAAATACGTTGTCGTTCTCCTCCAGAAAGCTGACTTCCGTTTTCGCCAATCAGAGTGTCATATCCTTGCTCCAAACGTGATACGAACTCGTCACAGTTTGCAGCCTTAGCCGCAGCAAGGACTTCGTCGTCGGTCGCATCCGTCTTCCCAAGTCGAATATTGCCCATGACGCTATCGTCGAAGAGCACCACCTCCTGGAAAACCTCTGCGTAATCTTGCAACAAGGTTTCTGGATCAACTTGCGATACGTCCACGCCGCCTACCAAAACCCTTCCAGAACCTGCATCCCAAAAGCGGCCAGCAAGTTTCATAACGGTCGACTTTCCGCCTCCCGAAGGTCCAACCAAAGCCGTAACTTGCCCCTCTTTTGCAGTAAAGCTGACGTTGCTGAGCACCTGCTCGCCATCTTTGTAGGAAAACGAGACATCTTCAAAAACCAAATCGTGGCCAGAGGGATTAAACTCTTTTACGCCTGACTGAATAGGCTCTGCCTCAATCTCTTGCATACGCTTGATAGATAAACGTATGTTAAGCAGCTCAGCCGTTGACTGCAACACGATATTAAGAGGATCGTAGACGCGTGTCACAACCAGCAGAAATGCAAAATACACCATGAAGTTAGTTTCGCCTTGCACGAGCAGCGTCAATCCAACAAGCACTGTTGTTGCAATACCGAGCTTCAAAAATCCTTGTGCTGAGGTAACGAAAACGCCTGCCACAAGCTCCGAGACAATTTGCGCCTTTTCCAGGGATTTTACCTTCTCAGAAAGCTTTGAAAGAAAACTCTCACTCTGATTAGTAGCGCGTATCTCACGAGAACACTCAAGATACTCCTGAATACCATCCGCTAAATCCAAGCCACGATCATTGGTCTTTTTTCCAAAGCTCGTTTGCATTCGTGCCGAGCCAAGCACAATCAACAACGCAAAGGGCACCACCCAAAACGCGGCGAGAGCTAGTCTCCAATCAAAAAAGAACAGACACACAGCAATGAGCGTAGTCGATATGCCCGACCCTATCAGCTGTGGCATGATATGAGAAAACACACGCTCTTGATCTGCGCAGTCTTTCATAATGGTGCTTGTTAAATCGGATAAATCACGCTTGCCAAAGAAAGCAAGGGGCAACTGGCGCAGCTTCTCAGCAATACCTATTCTTTTACGTGCTGATTCTGCATAAACCACATTATAGGTAGCCCCATACTCCCACCATTGCGTAGCAAACAAGATAACTAGCGTCACCACAATAAGGGCCAGATAAAGCCAAACATTTGGCAAGGGGCTCGCCGGATTATAAAGATGATTCATGAAATCATTTACAACTAGGAAAAGAATCGAGACAGGCAGCATTAAGGCAATATTTGCAACAACGCACGCAACGCCACCTTTTCGGAGGTTTTTCGCGCCCTCCTCAGTTAAAGCTAGCTTCTCACGCAACATGGTCATCACCCCTTTCAGACATCGAAGCCGAGGCGCTCTGAATCTTCCATGCAACTGAAGTTCGATAATCCGCCCACATACGCGCATAGGTTCCTTCTGCGGCAACAAGCTCTTCGTGTGTTCCCTGCTCGACCAAAGCCCCATCCGCAAGAACGCAGATGTTGTCAGCGTGGGCTACCGTGGAAAGACGATGGGCAATCATAAGAACAGTCTTGCCTTCGCAAAGTTTTTCGAGCGCCTGCTGAATCAAGGCTTCGTTCTCTGGGTCGGCGAAAGCCGTTGCCTCATCAAGTACGACGATGGGCGCATCTTTTAAGATGGCACGCGCAAGCGCAATACGCTGACCCTCACCGCCAGAAAGATAGGTGCCTGCACGCCCAACTACGGTATCAAGTCCTTGCGGCATTTTCGCAATGATGTCATCACATTGCGCTGTTTTTGCGGCTGTCTCTACCTCCTCACGACTTGCACCAGGCTTCGCGGCACGAATGTTTTCCAACAAGCTATCCTTGAATAGATGCTCATTTTGGAAGACGAAGGCTACCTTATTCATTAAGACATCGTTTTCAATCTTTCTTACATCAGCGCCACCGATAAGCACCTGACCTTCATCCACATCCCAGAACCGAGGAGCAAGGCTCGCTGTTGTTGTCTTACCTCCGCCCGACGGGCCAACGAGCGCCACCGTTGATCCTGATGCAACCTTCAAACTCAGCCCATCAATTGCCTTTTTCTGAGCGCCCTCATACGAAAAAGAAACACTTCTAAACTCGATAGAATCATCATGAGGAATTTCGGCCTGTGAAGGCTCGACCTCCTGCATAAGAGGCACGCTCAGGATGCGATTGATGCGACGAATTGAATCCTGCGACATCGTAATAGCCTCGGAGGCATACATAATCTTTGTCATCATCATGGTTGTGATGGCAGAAAATATCACATAGAACAGGAAGTTCGTAAGAAAGCTTGCAAAATCTCCTGTGACACTTGCAATGATGATGCCAGCAGGAATTAAGACTGCAAAGGTGCCGTTGACGGCAACCAATTGTAAGACCTGAGGCTTCATGCATGTGGTTGAATAGCCATGAGCCATCTTGCTGTATTCATCGATAGCTTCTTTGAATGCCCTGAAAGAATGTACCGTCTGCTGGAAAATCTTCACAACGGGAATTCCGCGCACATATTCAACGGCTGCTTTATTCATTTTATCAAGCGCATTTTGATACTTCATCATGAACTCGCCATAATCCTTGTTTCCGCCGCCGCCCATCATGATGAAAAGGCAAACGAATGAAACAACAATTGGAATAAGACAAACCGCTCCCATGATTGGGTCAAAAACGAACATCACGACCAAAAAGGCAAGAGGAGTAACCAAAGCTCCCACGAAATCAGGAAGTTTATGTGCGAGCATGCCTTCAGTCTGACCAGCGCAACCGTCGATTACGCGACGCAGTTCTCCGGTTGGATGGGTATCGAAAAAACCAAGGGGCACTTTTGCCAAGTGTTCGAGTGCTGCATTTCGCATATTGGCAGCTGTGCGAAAAGCGGCCAAGTGAGTACACATGAGAGCGCCGAAATATATCAGCACGCTCGCGATGGCAAAGGCAACCGCCCACCAACCCCACGAAATTGCAACGCTTGCTTCTGACCAGTTCGGCGCAACAGCAATGAGATTGTCGACAACAAACCAAATACACACGAGCGGCATGATGCTCACAACGGCGTTAATGCCAGATAGTATGCATCCAATGATGGTAAGAGGTTTATGTGAGCCAGAAAAATCAATAACCTGCAAAAGCGGATTTCTTTCTTTTGCTTTCTTTGGTCCGGAATCACTTTGTTCTACAGCGTCTGATCCACGAACCTGTTGTTTGGGCGCATCTTGCCCAATAACTGCTTCTTGTGCCATATCGTTCCTAACTACGCACTGACTAAATGTTTTACGTGGCTAACATAGCTCCTGACCGCCCACCCACAAGCACGAAGCATGCTAATTAACGATTTAGCCGAAAAATTTTGCGATAATACCAAAAAGTAACCTTTAGTTAACTCGTATACTGGTATACACTAAAGTTCGCTCTAGTTAACTATGGAAGGATTTCGTCACCAATGCAAGCAGGTTCTCCCCTCGAGCCTCTCTTCGGTCCTTTTTTGCACATGCTCACAGGAACACAATCGCCAGCAAGCGATTCATCGTGTGCTGGAGAGCTATGGCGCGTCGATGCTGATTTAGGCAGGGGTTATGTGTGGTATTACCCTATCAATGATGTGATGGCAGTTACCATAACCGATGTTGAATACCATAAAGACGTTCTTGTTGCCTATGAAGTTCCAGACTTTTTTTGCTTCGGAAAACATAACCGCAACATGTCCAGCTACTTTTTTAATGACAGTCAAAAGTATCAGACAAACCTCCCCGTTGACTCAAAAATTATTGGTTACACATGGAAGCAATCACCTTTCAAAGAAACCGTTCGCAAGAATAAACACTATTGTGTAACCGGTATCTCGCTTTTACCGGAAGCGGTAGCTATGCTCGGAGCGCGCTTCACAACCAATCCCTTTGCATTAGGCTCTGCCATTGCTGAACTTGATGGAGCTCAGTTCGTTCCCGGCATCGATGAACTTTTTACAACCTTGTTTAAATTACGCCCAGGAACATCAAGTGCGCCCATCTTTTATGAAAGTAAAGTTCTGGAGGCCTGCGCGCTTCTTGTGGATTGGTGGGAAAACAAACAATCGCCTGCTTCTGTTTCCATACGCCCGGTCGATCGTAGCGCGCTTAATATCACACTCAACTACATCGAGAAGCACCTCGATGAACCATTGAGGCTTGATACGCTCTGTAAGATTTCTTGTATGAGCGCAAGCAAGCTCAGTGGCCTTTTCAAGTTAACCAAAGGGCAAACGCCCATGGAATATGTTCGGGAACAGCGAATGGAGCAAGCCTGTAAGTTGTTAGGTGGAAGCGATATCCCCCTCGGAGAATTAGCATCGAAACTTGGATTCTCCCATCAAGGAAGTTTCTCTGAAGCATTTAAAGCAGTTTACGGAGTGTCTCCTCTTGCCTATCGAAAAAACTACTCTCGTTCCCAGATGCTCACGTACGAAGGAAATCCCCTGTACGCATCTCCCGAGCTATTCGAAACCCACTTAAGTACCTCATAAGAAAGGAAAATCATGTCAGAACTAGTAAAAGAAAAGAAAGCCCTCAAATCGAAAGACCTCATTGTTGCAGGTGCGTTCGCTGCACTTTATGTCGTGCTAATGTTTGTAAGCGTGTCGGTTATGGGCTTTGTTCCAATCCTCTATATTTGCGCCCCCTTGCTTCTTCCCATCATTTTAGGCCCGGTATACATGTTTTTTGTTACTAAGGTACCAAAGCGTGGAGCCATACTTATTCTTGGCATCTTGGTGGGCTTACTCACCTCCATGGGCGGTGTATGGCAGGCAGGCGTGTGGGCACTTTTCATCAGTCTTATCGCAGAGCTCATTGCTTCTTCTGGGAAATACATTTCGAAGGCACGTTATCTTCTCAGCTATGTTGTTTTCGCTTGCACCAATATGGGTCCGTTTTGGATGCTTCTCTTTGCGAAGTCGGCATTCCTCGAGCAATGCATGCTCTACTATGGCGCCGACTACGCCGCTTCACTCGATGCGCTCACTCCTGATTGGCTCATTATTGTTCTCATTGCTATGGCTTTAGTTGGTGGGCTTGTCGGCGGACTGTTTGGACAGCGCCTTATCTCTAAGCACTTCAAGAAGGCAGGCATTGTCTAGTGGATGTTTTATCCCAAAAACAAAAATCGCCTCTTGCCCTCGATCCGCGTACAAAGTTTATTATCCTGTTCACTGTCGGCTTCTTTGTTTTCTCAAACTTAAGCTTTGCCGTTGAGCTTTGCGTGTTTCTCGTGCTCAGCCTTTTTCTTGTAAGCTATCGGCAATACTCGTTCACTCTAAAATTTGGCATAGTCTACCTGGTTATGCTTAGTTTGGATATATTTGTCGTGCCCTTTGTTTCTGGAGCTTTCGGAGCCCTGTTTCTGGCTCTTGTAAAACCCCCACGCTACGTCTTGCTCATTTTGCTAGCCGCCAACTTGCTCATCAAAACAACCTCGGTGAGCGAGTTTACGGCTGCTTTTAGAAAAATGCACATCCCGGAACAAATCATCATTCCCTTTTCGGTCATGTTCCGCTTTATCCCAACCATTCAAGAAGAATGGCGCTCTATCCAAAACGCCATGAAGCTTCGTGGCGTGGTTGGTTCGGTGGCTGCTGTAGCAAAAGCACCCATGCAAACGCTTGAATATGGTCTTGTTCCTATTCTGATGTCAGTCTCTACTATTTCTAACGAATTGGCAGCTGCCTCACTTTCGCGAGGTTTAGAGGCGGGCAACGATCGAACCTGTCTTACCGAGGTTCGTTTTCGGGCTATCGACTATCTCATGGTGGCTCTTTGTGCCTTATTTATTGTTGTTCAGGTGGCGTTTTAGATGATTCTCTTTGAAGATGTCAGTTATTTTTACGATAACGATGAAGACCGCGATGCAAGCATTAGCAATCTAGACTTCTCAATTGCTCGTGGCGAATGTGTGGTTCTGTGTGGCTCAAGCGGCTGCGGAAAAACCACTATTACTCGGTTGATTAACGGCCTTATTCCACACCATTACGAGGGAAAACTCAGCGGTAATGTATGGGTAGACGGAAAAAAGATTGCCGAGCAGTCACTTGCAGCAAGCTCGCTGACCGTAGGCTCGGTGTTCCAAAATCCACGCAGCCAGTTCTTCAACGTAAACACTACTGACGAGCTTGCCTTTGGTTGCGAAAACCAAGCTCTTCCCCCTGAGCAGATTCGCGATCGCATTGGCGAAGTTTCTTCCCTTTTCTCGTTAGATGAGCTTCTTGATCGTAGCATTTTTGAGCTTTCAGGCGGAGAGAAGCAGCGTATTGCCTGTGCATCGGTTTATGCAACTTACCCTGAGGTTATCGTATTAGATGAGCCTTCTTCAAATCTTGATGCACAATCTATTGAAATGCTCCGAAGAGTTATTGAGCTTCTCAAGGCACAAGGTAAAACAATCGTAATTTCAGAACATCGCCTCTATTACCTCGCTGATCTTGCCGATCGCTTTTTGTATCTCAAAAATGGTCGTCTTATATCCGACTTCTCAAATGACGAAATGAGAGCCCTTCCCCGAGAAGAGCTTGCCTGTATGGGTCTTCGCGAACTAAATCTAGACGCGCTTCGCTCCTCTCATATCACACCAAAGCAAACAGCAAGACCTTGCTTGCCTGATCGATACCCTCTTATCAACTATAAAAACTTTCTGTGTCAGCGCAATCGTAAAACCGTTCTAGATATTGAAGGTCTCGAGATAGAGCGTGGTAGCATCATTGCGGTTATCGGGCATAATGGGGCAGGTAAATCTACCTTTGCAAATTGCCTCTGTGGCCTTCAAAAACATAAGGGAAACATTCTTGTAGACCAAAAACCCAGCAAAAGGAAACAACGCTTGCAGAAAAGTTATATGGTTATGCAAGATGTTAACCATCAGCTATTCACCGAAAGTGTTCTTGAGGAAGTTACGCTTAATACGGCAAAGGGCTCTGAGCCTCACGCAGAATATCTCCTTGAGCAACTCGGTCTTTCTGACTTCAAAGATACCCATCCCTTGGCGCTTTCCGGAGGCCAAAAACAACGTGTGGCTATCGCAAGCGCCCTATGCTCGGGCAAGGAATTTCTTGTTTATGACGAGCCAACGAGTGGTTTGGATTATCTCAATATGAAGGCAAGCTGTAAGCTTATCGAGGAAGCATCTCAGCAGTGTTTGCTCTCGCTTGTAGTAACCCATGATCTTGAGTTTATTTTATCTTGCTGTACCTCGGTCTTGCATGTATCACAAGGCCGTATCTTGGATTATTACCCACTCGATGAAGGCGGTCTACAAAAGGTGCGAGAGCATTTTCTGCTAAAGCCGCAACAGTCGTAATCGCAAGCAAAACACGGGAAGCAAAACCCGCGACTCAAGCGGTTTTTATTCCCACAAGGACCAACTACCGTTTTCGTTTGATTTTGCCCGATAGAGTGCCTTGTAGGCTTTATTGTGCAAAGAAGTAAATCCATCATAGAGCCCCGCTTCGGCAATACCAATCGAAAGCGTAATGGTTATTCCTTCTCCCATTTCGTGCTGAATTAGCGCAAGCGCTTCTGCGATTTCTGAAGCACGCTCTCGCGCCCGAGGGGCATCGATGTTGCTCACGAAAGCCATGAATTCGTCTCCTCCCACGCGTCCTAACATATCTTCGCTGCGGAAACAGCCCGTAAGAACATCTGAAACGCTTCGAACGACCTCATCACAAAAGACCTTGCCGTACTCTTTTTCGATTATTTCAAAATCATCAATGTCGATAACAAACAGATGGCCTTCCTGCGTACGACGATCGTTTTTCAATACGTCGTTCACTTTTTGCCTAAACACATCAGATTTCAATAAGCCGCTTAGCGGATCGCATTCGTTGGCTTTGTCGTGAACTTCTTTCACCTTATCGCGGTTAGTGATGTCTCTCAAACACATGATTACGTGGATAGCACCATCGGGGGCTAGGATCATATACGCAGAACCTTGAATCCACATTGATTCTTTCGCGTCTTGCACATACACGGGATAATCCAGGTGTACCTCGCGATGAGCCTTATCAAACTCATCGAGCAAATGATCGCGCCCGAAGGCATATTCAAAACGCTGGCGATAACCTTCAGGGACCTTCTTTCCTGCACAATCAAGAATTTCAGTGTAAGTTTGTGCCTCTGCACGATTGAAGAATGGCTCGCCCTGGCCTCCCTCGCTGAGCAAGAGATTGTTTTCCAAATCAAATTCCCATACATGATTTGCCGACTGAGTGACCTCATCAAAGAATTGCTCATATACCTGCTCAACGCGTTTTTGTAAGCTAACATTGTGCGCCGAGATAAGGACTTGTTCTTTATGCTTGTCGTCAGAAGGAACTATTGCAGCACGCAATTGATAGCTCAGCCAATCGCCGTTTGTATTCAACACGCGCACACACGCCTCGTCGGGCTGCTCTCCGTTATACAGCTGGGTAAAGAAACACTGAAGCGCTTCCGTATCGTCTACGTGCACTAAGCCTTCCTCAATAATTGACTGAGGAACGTTTTTGAAAGAGCGCTCTATCTCAATATTGCCTTCTTCGAAGCGCATAACATTCAGTGTTTTTTGAGAGAGGTCGAGCACCGAAACTGTCGATGCGGACAGCGATAGGGCTACACGTAGCACTCGCTCATCGATTAGGGGTACTGTGCCAAATTCTGGGAGGGAGGGGTTGCCCATCCCGGAATTATCCACCTTGTCCATCATTGTCTTTCCTCCTGCTATTACGTGCTCTTACTAGGGGTAACGTTCACATGCTTGCTTTTACGTATACTGCTACGGTTTCCTACTGTGCTATCTTGCCTGGTCTTCAGCCAAAAACTTCTCAAACTCTTCAAGGGGCATAGGTTTAGCGAAGTAATATCCTTGCGCCGTTTCGCAGCCAATTCCAGAAAGAAAATCAGCTTGCTGCGCTTCTTCCACACCTTCGGCAACAATTCCTAGCTCTAAATCCTTAGCAAGATCGACAACCAAACGAAGTATCTTTTCGCTTCTGTTGTTTTTTCCGAAATCGGTAAGGAAGCCGAGGTCTATTTTCAAATCATCGATGTAGAAATCTTTCAGCATATTCAAAGACGAATAGCCGCTACCAAAGTCGTCCATCTCAACGCGGAACCCTTTTTTACGAAGGCCTTCTATCAAGCTAATATGGCTTTGATTGAGGTTTGCATAGGTGGTCTCGGTAATCTCAAGATTGAAATACTCGATTGGCACCTCATATTTTTCAACTAAAGCTAATAGCTTAGACTCAAATTCGGGATCGTCCATATCGATTCGAGATACGTTAACCGAGATAGGCACGATAGGCATATCCTTATCGAGCCAGCGCCGTATAGCTTGGTAGGCTAGCTCCCAAACATGTAGATCAAGTTTGAATATCTCGCCTCGCGTTTCGAGAATAGGAATAAACTCTGCAGGAGACATAAATCCTTCTTCAGGACTTATCCAACGCACAAGCGCTTCTGCGCCATTAATGGTTCGCGTTTCCAAGCTGTATTTTGGCTGGAGGTAAATTATGATTTCATTATCTGCGAGGGCTTTATCAATATGATTAATAATGAACTGCTCGCGAATAATGCTTTCCCGTTGACCCTCATCATAAATTGCAAAATTAACTCGTTCATGGCCACGAACGGAAGACAGCGCAAGCATTGAGCGATCATACATCGCAGAAATTGGTAAGCTTCGGTCTGTAATGGGGTATAAACCGAACTTAACTTTTGGACTGGGCTTAATAGGGCCTTCTTCGATATTTTTTTCGGTCATCTCTGAAATTATCTCAATCAATCCCTCTCTCCGAGGAACGACTGACATAAAGATATCAGCAAAATACCGTCCGCATATGCCTCCAACGAAGCCACAAGCTTCCTGGATTTTCTGAGCCGAAAAACGAAGAAGCTCATCCCCTTTTTCGTATCCGTATACGTCGTTGATTACCTTAAAATGCTCGATATCCGACGTGATAAAATCGTACTCGATCTCAGGATTGGCATCGAGCAGCTTTCGTGCATTGCGATAAAACGTATCTTTGTCGGGAATACCCGTGGTTGAATCGAGCGTATCTGCTTCAACCTGTCCTAGATTACCCATGCTCACCCCAAAGCATCATAAATTCCTACATTGACCAGTTATCTACTATACGCAGACAGCCCTACAAAAGCAAGGATTTGAGCGTTTCGTAATCAAGCTCACAACCAAGTCCATGTTCGTATGAACGAGTGTTAAGCGTAATGTTTCCATGCAAAACTGTGAAGTTTGGTTTGGTTATTTCCGTCGTGAAGTAACAATCGGTTGCGCTCAAATCTCCCGGAATGCTGATAGAGGGCAATACCTGAAAAGCAGCATGGAGCCGTTTTGAAACTGCCGTCTCATACATTCCGCCCATCCAAAGCTGAGCTCCTGCTTTGGACGCAGCACGACAGAAATCAAGTGTCTTTTTAACTCCTCCCCATTTCCCAATTTTTAGAGAGAAACACCGAAGTCCCGGAACAAGAAGAGCCTGATAGGCATCTTCGGCATTGAGAATCGACTCGTCTAAGCAGATGGGAGTAGAGATTTGCGTTTGAAACTCGCCCAGCCTTGTGAAGAATCGTGCACTATCTGCACGTTCTTGCGAAGACGGAGCAAGAGGCTCTTCGATACACGTAATGTTGAGCGAATCAAGCTTTTTGAAAACATCGATATCGTGCTCGCTATATGCCTGATTAGCATCAAGCAAGATACTCAGTTCGGGAAAAGCCTCTCGTACCGCACGAACGCGTTCGTAATCGTCACCTGGCTTTATCTTTAGCTTAACCCGTGTATAGCCAAAACCGAGCGCTTCTCTTAACGCAGTTATAGTCTCTTCAATCGGCATGATTCCCATAACGAGACCTGCAGGAACTTCGATGTTTGACGTTTGCTTGACGCTTTCGCCAGAAAACTCATCGCTCAAAAGCTGCCACAAAGGTTTCTCAGAAATCTTGCCATACAGATCCCATAAAGCTGTTTCGATTGCGGCATGGGCCATGGAAGCCTGCACGTGCGTGTGTTCATCTGCGTAACGAGCGAACTCTCGCGGATGCAAAAATATCGCTTCTTTAACCAAGGGAATAAGCTCATCCTGTAATACCTGCAGGTCCTGCCCAAGGGTTTCAGGGAGATACCAATCTGTTGGGAAAGCCACGCATTCGCCTAGCCCCACCCTTCCCGCATAATCGATGACCTCGATAATAAGCGACTCGCGCGTAGTCATTGTTGTTTTAGCGGTAACGAAGGGTTGGCAAAGCTCTTGCTCGATATGATGTATTTTGACTTCACAGACTTCGATGCGCTGAGAATATATCTCACGTAGCTGATTGCGGTCTACCTTTCCAATGCCCGAACGGGGAAACTCATCGAGCGCACAGATATGCTTTGGCAGATAAAGCTTTGACAGGCGCGATTCAATGCTTTCGTATACACGCGAAACAAAGGTCTGCAAGCTTTCTTGTGCCTGCCCATTGAGATATCGAGCCTCTGTTCGCTCTACGAGTGCAACCGGGCGTTTTCCCCATGTTGCATCATCGACTCCAAAAACATAAGCCTCTTCAACACCGGGCGTATTCAAAAGCTTCCTGCGTATCTCTTCGGGATAGATATTTTCCCCGCCCGAGATAAACATATCCCCCAAACGCTCTTTCACCTTGATACGCTCGTCTTCGATTGCAGCACGATCGCCTGTTAGAAAATAACCATCAAGCGTGAAGGCGGCTTTTGCATTCAGGTAGCGCGAGAAAACTCCGGGGCCACTTACTGCAAGCTGTCCAACCCCATGCTCATCAGGTAGAACAATGTGGGTTTTGTATCCTGGGAGAGGAGTGAGCCCTCCATCATAATCGCCGTCCACCAACGAGCACGCTATCATGCTTGAAGTCTCGGTCATACCATAGCTCACATAAAGCTGTGCGCCGCTGGCGACTGCTTGCACCAGCGTGATTGGGTTGATGGCAGCACCGCCCAAAAGGATGCAAGAATAGGTTTTTAGATATCGCTTATCAGCACGAATCATATCTTGGAGCATCTTGTCGACGACCGATATATGAGTTGCCTCAAAGCCTGCCGCATCAGTAAGAATGCGCTCGGCATCAAAATGGCGATAGAGTAAAAATTGAGTCTCGTTAAGAATACTTCGCACAAAAATCTCGAAGCCGCCAACATGGAACAAGGGAAGAGCCAACTGCCACATACCTTTGCCAAAATCACTCAAGCAAAGATTTGCTGCATGCGCCGCACCACATAGGTTTTTCCACGAAAGCGAAACGGCTTTTGCTCGTCCAGCAGTTCCAGAAGTAAACAACACAAGAGCTGGTGCTTCTTCATCAAACAAAGCGCCTGCACGTTCAGCCATGTGGACAGCCTCCCACACGCTTCCTCTTGTTTGCCCAATCATCTCGTTGACATAATCTTCGTCGAGATGAATATCAAGATGAATGCCGGGAACAGCCTTGAGATCGCGAATGCGTTCTTTCTTTTCCTCTTCCGTAAGGCGATGGTTGAGCAACACAAGCGTTACCCCAGCATAAGCTGCAGCAAGAATCGTAACGATGAACGCGGGGCAGTTTTCCATATCAACCGAAATGTGGTCTCCGCGTTGCACGCCTCGTTCGTTAAAAGCACGCACCAAGGTTGCCGCCTCAAGACGAAGCGTCTCGAAATCAAACACCGTCTGCTCCCCATTGCTGTCACAAAAGGTAAAGCAAGGGCTTTTTGGCGCCTGCCGCGCCAACCTCTCAAAATCAGGTATCATCGCGTCCTTCTTCCCAACATATCACCGAGCTTTGCCTACGAGCTCAATCAGGGGAATTTAGGGAACCTATCAAATTCAGGGTCACGCTTCTCTTTGAAAGCATCGCGTCCCTCTTTTGCCTCGTCAGTGGTGTAGTAGAGAAGGGTTGCGTCTCCTGCCAGCTGCTGAATGCCCGCAAGACCATCGGTTGCCGCATTAAAGGAGGCTTTCATGAAGCGCAAAGCAGTCGGAGAGAACTGAAGCATCTCTTGTGCCCAGCTCACGCACTCGCTCTCGAGTTGGTCGAAGGGAACAACCTTGTTTACCATTCCCATATCGAGCGCTTCAGCTGCGCTATATTGACGGCAGAGGTACCAAATTTCACGAGCCTTCTTTTGCCCAACGATTGCCGCAAGATATCCTGCGCCGTATCCTGCATCGAAGCTGCCAACCTTCGGTCCGGTTTGACCAAACTTCGCTGTTTCTGCCGCAATAGAAAGGTCGCATAAAATGTGCAGAACGTGACCTCCGCCGATGGCATATCCGTTGACCATGGCGATAACTGGCTTTGGAACCACACGGATAAGTCGCTGCAGGTCTAACACATTAAGACGGGGGATATCGTCTTCTCCAACATAACCGCCGTCTCCTCGAACTGCCTGGTCTCCTCCCGAGCAGAATGCTTGCTTTTCATCAGGTCCGTCATGATTAACGCCCGTCAGGATAATGACTCCAATTGAGCTATCATCGCGCGCTCGATTAAAGGCATCGTAGAGTTCTTTTACCGTCAAAGGCGTAAAAGAGTTGCGTCGCTCGGGACGGTTAATACTGATTTTTGCAACACCCTCAAAAGTTTCGTAGCGAATCTCTCGATAGGTAGCTCCTGTAGTCCATACAATATCGCTCATGACTTTCCTTCCTTAACATGTAGTACTCTTCTATCCTACCTACAGATAGCTTGCGTCTTTGCCCAATGGCGACAAATCCCGCAAAAAGGCATTCACTTGACGGGTGAAAGCCTCTGGTTCTTCAAAATGAATATTGTGCCCAGCATTAAGCAGTCGACAGCTGATGTGCTCCTCGTACTGTAGCTGTTCGGCAATCTTTGTATAGCGCCTATCCAGCATACCCGCTAGGTAAAGAATTGGCATCGGCAGACGACAGATTGCCTGAGAATAATCTGGCATCAGGTGTTGCCCCGAACCCAACATCGTAAGACGGAGAGCCTGAGGATTATTAGCAAGGCGCGCCGCTCGCAATGCCGCTCGTTTTTCTGGCGAAAGTTGCTTTTGGGATTCAAAAACAGGAAGATTTTCCCACTCATCCATAAATGCTTCTATGCTGACGCTTTCAAGCTTATCTATCATTTCTCGATCACGCTTACTCATTGCCTCTCGCTGCTGCTCAGATGCAGGGCCGAGCCCTGTACTTTCAAGTATCAGAGAGCTTATCGCGTGAGGGTTTTCTACTGCATATGATAGGGCGATTCTTCCACCCATCGAATAACCAAGCAGGTCAAAATAGTTGATCCAGTGACTTTGCACAAGCGCTGTTAACCAGTCTCGAATCGCCCGCATAGTGTAAGCTTCGGCATCGCTTGAACTCTCGCTTTGTCCGTGCCCCACAAAATCGGGCGCAAGAATAAAGCGTGTTTCTGCCAGCTCCTCAGCAACTGTTTTCCACGTGTCAGAGCTTTGAGAAAACCCGTGCAGCATAACAAGTGGGGCTTTTCTTCTGTCTCCCCACATCGAAACGTGATACGTAACGCCCTTATGAAAGAAAGTTGCCATAACGCTCTTTGAAGCCTTCTGTACTAAGGCTAATCTCAATAAGTGAGATGCCTGGTTTTCCCAAAAAAGCACTATAGGCATCCTCGAATTCTTCGGTGGTGCAAACCTTCTTGTGTAAAAGGCCGAAAGCCTGTGCGATATGAGAAATCTCATACTTTTGAGGGGTGAGGAAAAGACGCTCGAAGTAGGGATTGCTTGAGCGCTGAGGCAGCATATCAAAAATGCCTCCACCCTCATTGTTAAACACGATAACGATGAGTGCGGGGGCTTCTTCACCGTAAAGATTAGTAAACTCCTGCTGCAAAGCTAGAGCATTCATATCGTGGAGAAAGGCTAAATCACCGATAAGAAGCGTGGATTGCTCAAAACACAAAGATGCTCCGAGCGCCGAGGACAGCGTACCATCTATGCCATTAAGTCCTCGATTGCACAGCACGCTTATATCTTTGCCGCGTTTCAGATAAAAGGTATCCAGCATGCGAATTGAAAGAGAACTCGCCGAGAAAACGCACGAAGATTCTGGCAGCAAATCCAGAAGGCGATACACAAAGGCACCCTCAAAGCCTTCTTCGATTTCGCTCACTTTAGAAATTTTTGTTGTGGCTGCATCGTTACCCTCAATCCATTGCTGCATGAATGCTAATTGCCCAGGATGAGGCTGCACCTGCTTAGCTTCGTCATACAAAAATGCTGCAACGAATGCCGCAGGACTTGAGCGAATAAACAAGCTCGTCATAGCATTGAAATCCCGTGTATCAAAAGCGTCTACCACAATCTGATATGGTCGCGATTTCCCGAGACCCGTAAAACAGGCTTTCGAAACAGGATAACGCCCAAAACGAATAACCAGGTCTACATTGCAATAGTCAGGATTTGTAAACAAGGTATCGTAGTTATCAATGATGCAGGGTTCGTCGAAGCTACGCAGACCGCTGAGCGGATCAGCTAGCAAAGGCAAGTTGTTGGCGTTCGCCCAGTCTATAAGCATGCGAGCTTCTGCCTGGTTAACGAAACTTCCTTCTCCGCACAGCACGAGGCAGCGATTTTCATGGAGCAGCTCTTTTACTTTTGCAATACTGCGCTCTTCCGGATAAGAAGGTGCCACCTGAAGAGGGCTGCCATTAACGCGCGTTTCTAACTTACGCCCACAGGTAAATAAGTTTTCTAGATTCCTGTCGGGCATCAAGGGCTCTTCAAAGGGAAAGTTCATGTGCACAGGTCCTGCATCGCTTATGCACCCGTACCAGGTGTTTCCGTAATCATCGACGCTTGCCTCAGACCCAACTGCGCGAGCGAAGGCAAGAAGCGCCATCTGACGCGCAAAGGCGATGGACGATTCATCAGTTCGAGGAAGAGGCATTTGCTGAAAATGACGAACATGGTTTCCAAACATATTAAGCTGATCACAGGTTTGTGGCGCGCCAAGGTTCTGCAACTGAGGCGGCCTATCTCCGCTTAGCACAATAAGCGGCACGCGTGAGCTTTCAGCTTCGAGCACTGCTGGATAATAATGCGCCACTGCCGTACCTGAGGTACAAATAGTGCACACTGGTCGCCCGCTTGCTTTTGCAAGACCGAGAGCGAAAAAGGCAGCACCGCGCTCGTCTATGTCCACGTGTACGCGCAGTTCGCTTTCGTATGCAATGACAGCTAGCGGGGTTGAGCGGGAACCTGGACTGATGACTACATCTTCAACGCCACAAGCAATAAGCTCATCAACAAACGCCGAAACAAATAGCGCGCTTGCCTGTGGCACTTCCTGATTATTCATGGTGCCCTCCGCAAAATGCGCTCAGAATAGTTTTTAGTTTCAAATCAATCTCATCGAATTCATCAGCGGCAACACTGTCGGAAACTACCCCACAGCCTGCATAAACCCAACCTATCTCGCCATCAAAAACGCCTGTACGCAAGCCAACAGAGTATTCTCCGTTTCCTGCCGCATCGACATATCCGCAAGCTCCACCATATAAGCCACGGTTATAGCTTTCTATCTGGCGTATTAACATCATGGCTTCTCCCACTGGTGCACCAGAGAGCGCCGGTGTTGGATGCAGCTGCTTCATAAGGCTATTAAGGCTTACGCCGTCGCGCACCTGAGCACGTACGGGAGTGAATAAGTGCTGTACATGTTTGAGAGAAAGAATACCAGGTGCCTCAGGAATCTCAACATCATGACAATTCCGACGGAAAACCTCGCGGATAAAATCAACCACATAAGCATGCTCGCGCAGGTTTTTATCATCATGGAGGAGTTCGTTAGCTAAGCGTTCTCGCTCGCTCTCTGAGTTTCCGACCCCCGTAGTTCCTGCAAGACACATGCTCTCTACTGTTCTTCCCTGCTTTTTTACCAGTAGCTCAGGGGTGCAACCACAGAAGAACACATCACCATAGCGATAGAGCAATACCGTTCCACGCGAAGGGCCGTCGATGAGGTTGACCACCAAATCCTTCGATGAAAAAGGATGCTTGGCAACGAGCTTTTTACGACGAGATAAAACAACCTTGTCTACTCGACCAGAATCAATTGCCTGCAGCCCAGCTTCCATCTCGCTCGTCCACTGCTCCAGGCTATCAGGTTCAAGTTCATAAGGGATGCCCACTCGAACACGCGGCGGTGCTTCTGCTCCTTGGCGCGCGAAGCGCTCTACTCGTCCTGCGTACACAGGGCCCAAGCTATTAACTTGCAAGAAACTACCTGCTTCATTTTCGATAAGCACAATTTCGGGGAGCAGCAATTTGAGACGCGGAAATGCTTGGAACAGCTCGTCAACGGGCTTGGGATTTTCGGCATCAAAGCGATTGAACGAGAAGAAAATTGGCTCTTGGTCTACCGTGCCCTGCAATTCACTTTCCACCTCATGAAGCGAGCCCAGCGCCACACAGCGTCCCATACCCATATAACGAGTTTTTCTTTCCTTGTCGTAATATACGAACTGATCGGTAAAGCCTTTTTGCAGCACGCAAAATGCATCCACTATGTCCGAGTTGAACGCTTGTGTATAAGAGAATATCTTGGTCATAGGCCCTCTTTTGTCAAAACAGGCGCAACCAGAATTGCGCATTATCATATGAAACATGCACTTTTTTGTAGCACGCGGTGACAGCTGCGATGATGACTTGTATTCTAACACTATCCGCCCAGGCAGTGATTATGATAGGTAGGAGAGTGTAATGAAGAAGTTCTTAGAGGAATTCAAAGAATTTATCAACCGAGGAAACGTAATGGACTTGGCTGTTGCTGTTGTTATCGGCACCGCCTTTACCGCCATTGTCAACTCGGTCGTAGCAGATCTCATCATGCCTCTTGTCTCAGCCCTAACCGGAGGAATTCAGTTCACCGACATGAAACTTGTTATTCCTATCGGAGCAGGAGAATCAGCTATCACCTACGGAAATTTCCTTAACGCTGTCATCCAGTTCCTTGTGATTGCCTTTGTGGTGTTTTGCATCGTAAAAGCAATGAACTCAATGCGAAGAATTGTGGGCGTTGCCGACGAAACCAAGCCCGAAGACTCAGTAACCTGCCCCTACTGCAAAGAAGCCATCAATAAGGAGGCAACTCGATGCCCTCACTGTACGGCGGAAATGCCTTATGACGCCACAGCACTTACTCACGATGATGAATCAGCTGGCGCTCAATCTGACACAGGCTCCTCTTCGCCAAGGACTTCTCTATTTATCTAAACTGCGAATGCCCTACCTAATTCGGTGCTTGGGTATTACACCTTATACATGTATTGAAACACGTCTTCGCGCTGAATAATGATTTGAACCCCGAGTTCTTCACCACTAGCCTTAAGCTGTTGCTGAACCTCGTTAAATTCTGAAACCGAGGGATTAAGCGTCACGAGCATCGTCATCGAGAAAATGTCATCGAGAATGGTTTGACTGATGTCATCGATATTGGCACCGCAATCAGCCAAAACATTCGAGATTGCCGCAACAATTCCACTTCTATCTTTACCTAATACCGAGATTACGCATTTCATAATGGCTTCCCTTTCGTGATTCTAGTGTGCAAACATAAGCGAGAGCGCCTCTGCACGCGTCGCCTGATTGCGTTCAAATAATCCCCTCACCGCACTTGTGGTGGTTTTTGATCCTGGTTTTTTTGTTCCGCGCATACTCATACACATATGCTCAGCCTCTAACACAACGATTGCTCCTTGTGGCTCAAGATACTCAATAAGGGTGTCTGCAATTTGTGAGGTTAAACGCTCCTGAACCTGCGGGCGCTTTGCATACACGTCAACAAGGCGCGCGAGCTTCGAAAGACCGCAAATCCTACCATCAGCACGCGGAATATAGGCTACATGAGCATGACCGAAAAACGGCACAAGATGGTGTTCGCACATCGAATAGAACGGAATATCGCGCACAAGAACCATTTCTTCGTGATGCTCGTCAAAGGTTACCTGGAAATACTGACCAGGGTCTTCATTCATGCCCGCAAAAATTTCTTCATACATTTTTGCAACACGATGCGGCGTTCTCAACAATCCTTCACGCTGGGGATCGTCTCCTATTCCTTCAAGGATGAGGCGCACTCCCTCTTCTATCTTTGCTGTATCCATATACCTTGTAACCCTTTCATGGGATGACGGCTTAATTCCATTGTAGTATAGCGTGTGATGCTCGGGGCGAAAAAAGCAATTGCCTCTTTGCTGCGAAATCCCTGACTTCAATACACTTAAAGACTTTGAGCGTGCGGTCTTTCGAAGAGCGGGTATTCTTTTTAGCGAAAAGCTGTTTTGCGGGAAGAGATGGCCCCTATTCCGGTTTTAACCTGCATGTTTACCGTTGCTCATGGTGCTTGTTTTTCCATGACCTGGGCCTTCCGTTGATATACTGAGCTTGATTCACGGCATCTTCAATCCAAATTCCGGAATAAGCCCCATCTCTTCCAAAAAAAGACGTCTGGGCAAAAAAGTTATCGCCCACGCCGTATTGAGCTACCTCTGGCTAAGCGAATTGCGTGTATCTTGCCCGGTTTGGGGAATGATGCTTGCAGATTGAGTTCGGTTAAAAGTTAATCTCTAAGCCAACAGGGCAATGGTCAGAGCCCATTACCTCTGGATAGATTGAGGCACTCTCGATTTGAGGAACGACAGAAGCACTTGCCAAGAAATAGTCGATGCGCCACCCTGTATTGTTCTTGCGCGCATTCGCCCGATAGCTCCACCACGAATAAGCTCCTGTTAAGTCGGGGTATTTATCTCGAAAGGTGTCGACAAAACCAGCATCTAATAGTTCGCTAAATTTGCCACGCTCCTCATCGGAAAAGCCTGCATTACCCCTATTAGGACCAGGGTTCTTCAAGTCAATTTCGTTATGAGCTACGTTGAAATCTCCGCACATGATAACGGGCTTTGGCTGAGCCATGTTCGCGCCGGAAGGCAAGGTTCCTTGCTCGAGCCCTTGGCAAAACTCACGAAAAGCATCGTCCCATTCCATACGAAAGGCAATGCGAGCCAGCTCGGGTTGAGCATTGGGGGTATACACATTTACGAACCAAAACTCGGGAAACTCTAGCGCGCAGACACGTCCTTCCGTATCGAGAAAAGGCATTCCAAGCCCATGAAGTACTTGAAGAGGCTCTCGCTTCGAAAACACTGCCGTTCCCGAATAACCCTTTTTTTCTGCGTAACTCCAATAGTCATGGTATCCGGGAAGATCAAGATTAACCTGACCTTCCTGCAGTTTTGTCTCTTGTAATGCAAAAATATCTGCATCGAAATCTGCAAAGATATCTTCGAAGCCCTTCTTCAGGGAAGCTCGTAATCCGTTAACGTTCCACGAGATAAAACGCATGGTTTATGCCAACGCCTTTTCGAGACCGCCATCGAAAGCCACACGCGCAGCATCGAGTGATAGCTCGATTTTATCTTCGATTGTGATACCTTCCTCAGCTGCTCGAACCTCTCCGATAACCGAATATGGAATCTGGGCAGCTACAAGACGCTCTATCATCTCCTGAGCATTTTGATTATCAAGGCTCACAATAAACCGTGCTTGCGTTTCTGAGAACAAACTCGCCACAGGATCTAGTCCGTCATCAAGAACAACCTTCACGCCAAGGTTTCCAGCGATGCAGCATTCTGCCAGAGCAACCGCGGCTCCGCCATCACTTACATCATGGGCACTCATGAGAAGTCCATCGACAACAGCCTTGCGCACAAGATCGCTTGTATCACGCTCAAGCTCAAGGTTGCATGAAGGACATGCGCCACCCTGCTCGTTAAAGACTACGTTCAAATACTGACTACCACCCAACTCGTCGGCTGTTTCTCCAATCAAGATAACCGTGTCGCCAGCATTTTTAAAACCTTGCGTGGCATAGTTGCGATAGTCATCCATTACACCAACAACGCCCACGGCGGGAGTTGGGTAAATTGCATTTCCAAAGCTTTCGTTATAGAAGCTTACGTTTCCAGAAATAACGGGAATGTCATAAAACTTGCAGGCTTCGCTCATACCATCAATGGCGCGCTCAAAGGTGTAAAAGACCTCGGGTTTTTCAGGATTACCAAAGTTTAAACAATCCGTAAGAGCTGCAGGCTGAGCTCCAGCACAGGCAAGATTTCGCACGCTCTCGGAAACAGCAATCTGAGCACCCGTATAAGGGTCGAGCCAGCAATAGTGACCGTTACAGTCGGTAGTCATAGCAATTCCTCGATTGCTGATAGGACCACGCCCAGGAGCCCCAATGCGAACTACCGCGGCATCTGCGCCGGGCAATACAGCAGTTGAATTTTGAACTTGATGATCATACTGGCGCCACACCCACTCGCGCGAGCAAATATTCGGAGACGCAAGCAGCGCTACGAGTTGCTCGGAAAGCTCTTTTGCATCTGTTGGGAGCTCAAGACTTTTAGGATCAAAACTTGCAACTTCATTAAGGTATGCAGGGCGAACACTTTCCGGGAAATAGAGCGGTGCATCCTCGGCAAGCTGCTCGGCAGGCATATCGGCAACGATTTGCTCGTCTTCAGGCAAATCAGTATCCTTCACCACAAAACGACCAGTGTCAGTAATTTGGCCAATAACGGCGCATTTTACTCCCCAGCGCTCACAGGCTTCTTGAACGTCAGCAACATCTTCAGGGGTAACCACCGCCAACATGCGCTCTTGGCTTTCGCTTACCATAATCTCAAATGGCTGCATGCCGCTTTCACGCAAGGGAACTTTGCGAACATCGATTTCGATACCTACGCCACCACGACTTGCCATTTCTGATGCACTCGAGGTAAGACCGGCTGCACCCAGATCGCCAAGCGCAACAAACTTACCCCTCTCAAGCAACTCGAGACATACCTCAATCAATAGCTTTTCTTCGAAAGGATCGCCCACCTGCACAGCTGGTCGCTTGTTTTCTGCTGCTTCATCAAATTCCTGAGAAGCAAGCACGCTGGCGCCGCCAATACCATCGCGGCCGGTGGAGTTACCAATGAGTATTACCGGATTGCCCGGGCCAGAACCAACTGCACGAGTTAGATTCTCTTCGCGCATAAGGCCGAGAGCAAAAGCGTTAATGAGACAGTTTCCCTCGTATGCTTTATCGAAATAAATCTCGCCACCCACCGTGGGTACTCCAAGACAATTTCCGTAGCCGCCAATTCCTGCAACTGCCCCTTCAAGCAAATACCGTTGACGCGGATTATCAAGGGTTCCAAATCGCAGGCTATTCATGCTTGCAATAGGGCGAGCACCCATCGTAAAGATGTCGCGGATAATGCCGCCAACACCAGTTGCTGCGCCTTCATAAGGCTCAATAGCAGAAGGATGATTATGGCTTTCCATCTTGAAAGCTACCGCCCAGCCATCACCTACCGAAATAACGCCCGCATTTTCTCCGGGTCCTTGCAAGACCTGTTCGCCTTCGCTGGAAAACTTTCGCAGCTGCGCGCGAGAATGCTTGTAGGAACAGTGCTCCGACCACATGAGTGAATAGATGTAGAGCTCGGTAAGGCTTGGTACACGCCCTTGTGTTTTGATGACATTTTCATATTCTTCAGCGGTTAAACCCAGCTCGAGAGCAACCTGAGAAGCCAGTTTTGGTTCGAGCGTCTCAACGGTGTCACATACTGGTTTTGCAATCTCTGCCATTGTTCTTTCCTTCGGTCATGCTTTCGTTACTTAAAATTCGGTGCTTTCGATAGGACAATTTAGCTTGGAGGCTTCTCGTTTTAGAGCGAAGTGCTCTTGGCTGCTTGAGCGATACGACGAAGGCCTCAAAACAAAAAGTGCCCACCGCAGAATACTTATCCAATCCTCTTTACGATAGCCTCAAACAAGGCCTGTCCTTGGGTATTTCCTGAAACGCCGTCTACAACACGCTCGGGATGCGGCATCAAACCAAATACATTGCCTGCCTTGTTGCAGATACCAGCAATATTATCGAAAGAACCGTTTGGTGCGCTCTGCTCCAAAACCCTTCCGTCTGCCTCGCAATAGCGAAGAACTATTTGTTTGTTCTCGCACATTTCCTGATACTCCCCTTCACTACAAACATAGTTTCCATCGTGATGAGAGATAGGAATGTCCAGTTGCGTACCTGGCGTGAGGTCAATCCACTGACAGACTGATTCTTGAACCTGTAAATGCACCGTTTGGCACAGGAACTTAAGGTTTTTGTTTCTGATGAGCGCCCCCGGCAACAGATGCGCCTCAGTAAGCACCTGAAAACCGTTGCAGATACCAATCACCGGGCGACCGGCTTGAGCGAAACGAACAATCTCACTCATAATCGGTGAAAACCGTGCAATGGCACCAGAGCGCAAATAATCGCCGTATGAAAAACCTCCTGGTAACACGACTGCGTCAAAGCCATCGAGATTTGAATCCTGGTGCCAGACATAATCGGCCTCATTACCCAAATAGCGTAAGGCATGCACAGCGTCTTGTTCGCAGTTTGTGCCAGGAAAGCGTACTACTCCGAATCTCATGCAAGCATCCTTTTCGGTCTAAACGGATTTAATCGTGTAATCTTCGATGACAGGGTTGGCTAAAAGCTTTTGACACATCTCTTCAACCTCTTCATCGGTGGTTGCGTCTGCAACCTCAAGCTCGATAAACTTTCCGATTCGCAAGCTCTCAATACTTGAATAGCCCAAGTTCTCAAGCGCACTTTTTGATGTTTCACCTGCAGGGTCAAAAATTCCCTCTTTGCCGGTGACGAAGATTTGATACTGCTTCATCTACTTTCCCTTCGTATCCGAATCGGATGACTTCTTAGTAAGATTTTTAAGTCCAGAAAAAGAGAGCTTTGAGGCTGGCTTTTCTGCAGGCTCTCCTGACTCAGCTGCAGCCTTTGCTTCTCGCTCGGCCTTTTTTTGCTCTTTTTCTTTTTGTCGTTGCTCTTTCGTCTGCACGGATTTCAAGCTTTCGTAGTGAGCATTACGCATTCTGCGAAGCTTCCAGAACTCAATCCAAAGACCAAAGGCGATAAATACATAGGTTCCGATGAGAACGGTAATGTAAACTTCTCCGTTTTCCGGGAAGTAGTTTTGGATAATGAATGAGGAGGCAAGGAATATACCTGCAAAGATAATCGATGCCCACCATGCTTTACGCCAGTTTTTATACTCTGGCGTATTCGGGGCGTAGTTTCTTCCCTCAAACTCTCGGACACTCTTTTCCTCAGCGCGTCGTTGTGCTTTTGCTTCCTTTTTCTGCGCCTTGGTTTGTTTTGCAGGAGCAGTACCCTGCATGCGAACGCTTGAAGCCGCTTTAGCCTTCGGTTTCGCAGAGGCAGCACTTTTGCGTGTCTTGCCCTTATTCTCTTCGCTATACCGATCGTTCATCGGATTTCTTTGGCTCATGTTAACTCCTTGTGCATATGGCCTAACTTACAGATTGTCGATAGAAAAGGTTTGTCCCGTGATGCGCTCAAAAGCTTGGATATATTTTTGAGAAGTTTTTTGAATAATATCTTCCGGAAGACGGGGCGGCTTCCCTTTGAAATCCCAATTGGCTTTCAACCAGTCGCGCACAAATTGCTTATCAAAGCTCGGCTGGTCTTTGCCCTCCTGATACTCATCCAAAGACCAAAAACGCGAAGAATCTGGTGTTAGCACCTCATCAGCCAAAATGATGCGGCCATCAACCATGCCAAATTCTAGCTTGGTATCCGCAATAATAATTCCTCGTGCCGCTGCTGCATCGCGCGCCTTGGTGTAGACAATTTGTGAGAGGCCACGCAGGATTTCTGCATGTTCAGTACCGATAAGTTTTTCGGTTTCTTCAAAGCTAATGTTTTCGTCGTGGTCGCCAATCTCTGCCTTTGTGGAAGGAGTATAAATCGGCTCTTCTAAACGAGAAGAATTTTTAAGACCAGCGGGTAGCGCAATACCACACACCGTACCTTGTTTTTCGTACTCTGCAAGTCCACTTCCTGCAAGGTAACCACGAACGATGCACTCTACCGGAAACATCTCAGCTTTCTTAACCAGCATGAAACGCCCGCGTAGACGGTCTTCGTAGGGCTTAAATTGCTCGGGCAAATCAGCCACATCAGAAGATATCAAGTGATTCTCGACGACCCGACCGAGAAGCTCAAACCAAAAGCGTGATAATTGGGTAAGAACCGCACCCTTGTAGGGGATTTCATCTTCGAGAACATAATCGAATGCAGAAATGCGATCGCTTGCCACCAATAAAAGCTTATCACCCAGGTCGTATAGATCACGAACTTTTCCTTGTGCATCAGGCTTAATATCAATTCCAGCCATGTCCATCCCTTCGTACTTTTCCTTGTTTTCCACGGCGCCTGCCGCCCGTAAGCCTATAGTGCTGAAAAGCTGTCGCTCTATCTTATCAGCGTTTGACTCGTTTATCCTTGTTTTTCTTATTCCGTGCAGCGTTTTCATCATATAAAGGAATGTAGATGGTAAAGGTTGCTCCCTCGTTGGGTTTACCTTCAACACGGACCCAGCCTTTATGTCTATCAACGATCTCTTTTACGACAGCTAAACCAACTCCCAAACCACCAGACTCGCGGTTGCGTCCAGCGTCTGCGCGCCAGAACCTTGAGAACACCATTTTTGCCTCATCTGGTGTCAGTCCGATACCGGTATCTTGGACAGCAATGGAAGCCATGATATCGCCACGTCTGACGCGTACATCGATATTGCCCCCTTCGGGGGTATAGCGCACTGCATTTGAAATGAGATTGGCCGTAGCCTGTTTAATCATATCGGCATCGCCATATACGTATACATCTTCGTCACAGTGGAACTCCATGCTGAGCCCCGAATCGATAACAAAAGCTTCATGTGTCGCAACAATTCCAGCGATAAGCTCGCCCACGTTAACAACTTCTTCTTTCATGGGGGTGCTACGGTTTTCAAGACGAGACAGACGCAAAAGAGCATCAACCAAACGCGAGAGGCGTTGCACCTCGGAATTGAGAGTTTCGAGACGCTCGGTATCTGCTTCAAAAACCCCGTCGACCATTGCCTCAACGGTTGATTGAATTGCCATAAGCGGCGTTCGAAGTTCATGAGCTACGTCTGTGGTGAGGCGTCGTTCAAGCTTTCGGTCTTTTTCTATTGCATCAGCCATCGCATCGAAGGTTTTGCCTAAGCGTGCGATTTCGTCGTCGCCCTTCAACCGTGCGCGGGCATCCATGTCTCCCTCTTTGATAGCCTCGGCTGTTCGCATGAGCTGGTTAACCGGCTTAACCAAGGTGCGCGCAAACAGGAAGCCGATACACATTGCCAAACCAATTGCGAGAATGGTCGCAAAAATCATTGCCTCGTAAGAATTCTCGCGAAACGTCTCGTCGGTTTTAGTGAGTAGGGTATCGGGCCCATACACCCACACCCGTACATAACCGATAGTTTCAGCGGATTTTGTTCCCGCATCGACAATGATGTTGGCGGTTTTTGTTTGTGAATTAGCAGGCGGACTTAGCTTGGGAATGTTTGATCCGCCACCAAGACCGGCTGTATCCGAATCCCAAAAAGGCTCTTCCGCATCAAGAGCTTCTCCGTTATTGCGAAACACCTGAACGCGACAGTCGTAATAGGTGCTCGACCACTTAGCGGGTTCGGTTACTTCAGGAGTCCACGCACCCTCTTCTTTGTATTCCTTTGCAATTTGCTCTGCAGTTTGTGTTGCTACCGCTTGCATATTGTCGTAGGTATAGGTTTTGAAATGTTGATCCCACACAAACGACAATACACCGATCGCCACCAGCGCCGTAAGTGCTGCGATAGCCGCAAAAGACATGGTCATACGCGAAGCATACGAAAGATTCGCCCACTTCATTCGCCGTTTCTTATCGGCTTTGCGCTCTCCGCTATTCGCGTTCTCTTTATTGTTGCTCACGGATGGAATTGCCCACCTTTTCGATCAGACGCTTTGCCCCAAAGCGCATGACAGCGATTTATTGGGGAACCTTCGTCGGATCTTCAAAACGATATCCAACACCATGCACGGTATGTAGCCACTTAGGACTACGCGGATTGTCACCAATTTTGGCACGCAGGTTCTTAACATGTGAATCGATGGTTCGCTCGTATCCCTCGAAGTCGTAGCCAAGTACCTTTTCTACAAGCTCCATACGAGAATAGACACGACCAGGATAACGAGAAAGCGTGGTTAACAGCTTAAACTCGCTAGCAGTAAGATCGATTTCTTCGCCATTGACAAGCACCTTATGCCCCGAAACGTCGATGGTAAGCTCGCCAAATTCGAGCACTTCGCGTTGCGGCTCCGAATCGGAATGAACACGGCGAAGTAATGCGCGAGCACGAGCTACGAGCTCGCGTGGGCTAAAAGGCTTAACCAGGTAGTCATCGGCACCAAGCTCGAGTCCGATGATGCGATCTTCAACCTCGCCTTTTGCGGTAAGCATAATGATTGGAACATCGGAGTTATCGCGAATAGCACGACATACACGCTCACCAGGAACACGTGGTAGCATTAGGTCGAGGATCACAAGATCAAAATGATGTTTTGAGAACTCCTCGAGAGCTTCTTGTCCATCGCCTACTGCTGTAACCCAATAATTCTCGCGCTCAAGATATGCGGTGACTGCGTCACGAATTGCTTTTTCATCTTCTACTAACAGAATACGCCGAGTTTCGTTACTCATATACTTCTCCTCAGGCTTGCTCTATGGTTTTACCTGTCGCTCATCCTGCTCTTTGGTTAGTATCTAACCATTCTCTGAGCGGGCATCTTTGCGTTTATTGTAGCAATTAGCCAAGTTGCGCTTTCTAGCTGTATGTGAAATGACACAATAAACGTGCAAAGTAGTACTTCTGATGTATGAAAGGTTTATCCTTCTGTATGCTTTCTGACCAGGCTGATAGCAATAACTCTATGCACAACGAAGAGCAAGTTGAAGATTCCGCGTATTCTCTTCTGCTCTCGCGTCGTCACTTTTTATATGGCACTCTTGGTATTGGAGCGCTTGCTTTGGCTGCTGCAAACATCAGCACACCAAGCCCTGCCTTTGCTGATGAAGAAGAGTTCAGCTATCTCAGCGTTTCAAACGATTCGGTATTCACCCTCGACGATTGCACCGAACTACCTTACGGTGATGCCGTCGCCCTTATTGGTAACTTCGAGCTCCCCTATGGCACCTTATTGTGGGCAAGCAACGACGAATATGCTGCCTGTCTTTTTCCTACGGAAAGTTCGAAGCCCCTAACCAAAATGGGAGTTCTTTATCTTACAAGCGGAAACTATGCAACTTTGCTTGAGGCTCCCGTTAGCATGCACGAAGGATTCGATATTTACGATGTTCGTGCAAGCGAAAGAGGCTTTGTCTGGACTGAAGCAAATATCCTCTCGGGTACGTGGCGCATCTATACGGCCAGCTTTAATGGAGAAAGCCTTGGCGAAGCAATACTGGTAGACGAAGGCGGCGAAGGCTGGGAAACTCCCACAATTGCTGCTGTCGGCACACATGCCTACTGGCAGGTTCTTCCTATTGCAGCTGGGCCTTACACAACCGAAAACTCGATACTAAAGCGCGCCACCATAGGGTCGAATAACTACGACGAAATCTATCATTCACAAGGGCGTATGAGCTCGCCAATTTACCCTCTCGGCGACGGACTTGTTATCACCCCACGCACTCCAACCGATGCCATACATCATCAATTAACCTTGCTAGATGGGTCTTCGGGCGAAACACGCGACAGCTTGGTTCTTCCCCAGGGAATGAAACCACTTGAAGCTGGCTACGGTACAACTGGATTTAACTTTAGTTTTGAAGGAATCTATAGCTACGGCGAGGGTATATCCAACCTGGGAACCTACACCCCCGAAAAGGAACACGGAGCTTATGACTACGAAAACAAAACCTGGTTTCGGTTTAGCAAGACACCATCAAGTCCTCCAGCTTGGTGCAAAAACCATTTCATCGTAAAATCAACGCGCTCAGTTTGTGGAGTTAACCTCGAGAGCAGGCTTTACTACGCAATTGATGTAGAAAGTGGCTCGGATTCTTACGGCGATTATTTGGCCTCAACCGGCGACAACGATAGCTTTGTCACTTACGCAAACATAAACTCCAAATCTATGGAGGGCGAAGTAAAGAAATACTGTCTTGTACGGGTTTGGACTCCACACGAGTAAATTCTCAAGAAGTAAACAGGCGAGCGTACCGAAGCTTGATGCTAGGATAATTTCCTTGACGTATTCTTTTGTCAAGAAAGAGGGGCTCTTCGGCACGTGTAGCGCCAGAGCCCCTTTCCGATTTAATCTTCCTCGCTGCGCCTCTTTCGCGATTTCACAATACCTAGCGCCAGACACAAAGCTGCAATCATCAAGACACCAGAAAGACCAAGCGCATCGCCAAGCTTTGGCAGCCACTTTGGCGCGTCGTTAGAAGGCGTCGGGGCATCTGGCTCTTTAGGTGTCGGATTATCTGGCTCTTTTGGCGTTTCTGGAGTGTCGATTGGCTCTACCGTATTAGTGAAAACAATCCAGTCTTCGTCATCAAGGAAGGTGTTTGACACTTCTCTGTTAAGAGCTGGTGTTGCTCCATCAACCGAAATCGAAACCTCATATTCATGGCTCCAGCCTTGCGTTTGCTCGGTAACACGATAGACGTCGTTGACCAAAAAGCCAGGGATAACCGCATATTCGTCGTGTTTCAGCAGAATGATTCCCGAAGACGTATGTGCAGGTGTTCCTTGTGAGCTAGCGTTCGAGTACAGCGTGTAAGGTCCTGAATAGTTCTGGAAACCTTGACCGCGATCAACCTCGAGCAAGAAGCTAAACTGATCACTTGGGTTATCGAGACCTACAACCTTTTTCTCAATGACGAGCGTCGGGTCGGGATCTACTGGATGGCGGACTTCGTTAGTAGCAAAATCCGGCTGATCTTTAGGAAGTATCTGAGCAACATTGACGAGTGTCTTACCAATTGCGTTTCCATCAACGGTAACACTGAAGGTGGCTATGATTGAATCGGTGTGAGTAACTTTTATTGGGAGGAAAGAGATCACTCCTGTGAATTGCCGAGCAACCTTCCTGGATTCTTACGGTCTTTATTCTATCATTCGTTAACATGTTCGGGCTCGAAACTGTTTGTTTTTGG
>JBMNSJ010000013.1:0-46020 GCA_050945135.1 Raoultibacter sp. | reverse complement strand
CTATATTCCTAGTTGTTATCACTATATCAATCATTTCTACCCGAGTTTTAAACACTATAGCTCTTGAAATAATTATTAGCTCTCACGAATAATTTGCATAAGAGTTTCAATTTCTTCTTTTACTTCACGATTTTCTTTAATTTTCTTTTCAACGTTATTTACTGAATACATTACCGTGCTGTGATCACGCCCGAATGATTTACCAATGCTGTCATAAGGAATTTCTAGCATTTGACGGCAGAGATATAAAGCAATTTGTCGCGCGTAGGTAATATTTTGGGTTCTCTTTTTACCAGTTAATTCTGCGTGCGATATTTTATAAAAAGCTTCTACTTCTTTTTGAATATCACTTATTGTGAGGCGTTTTGATGTTCCCCCAGAGAAGTGATTTTCAAGTAATTTTCTAACTTCATCAAGCGTTAAATTAGGCTGATTAAAGAAGGTCATCTGATAAATTACTTTTGTAACAGCACTTTTTAATTCTCTTATATTTGAACTAGAATTCTCCGCAATATATATTTGAATCTCATCAGGAATTTTAAATTCATTATCACCTTCATTTTGGCAATAATCTTCGATAAAACTTTTAATAATTCCTAATTTTGTTTCTATTTCTGGAGGTTGAATATCGAAAGTCCCCCCAGAATTAAAACGGCTTTGATAACGCTCATCTATATCGATGTTTTTTGGAGCACGATCAGCTGAGAGGATTACCTGTTTACCTTGGTTGGTAAGTTTATTGAAAATTTGGAAGACAATATCAAGTGTTTGCTTCTTTCCTTGAAGATATTGAACGTCATCAATAAGTAACACATCAGCTTCTTCATAACGATTTTTAAAATTCTTATAGCTTGATTTTTCCTTATCGTGTGCAGCACTTGCTTCCATATAATCACTAAGAAGTTCAGCGGAATCAACGTATATAGTTCGAAGATGAGGGAGTGTTTCATATATATAGTTTTGAATAGCGCGAAGAAGATGGGTTTTTCCAAGCCCACTTTTACCATAGATAAATAAAGGATTAAGCTGTGTTTTACCTGGCATTTCTGCTACCGAAACAGACATAGAATAAGCTAGACGATTTGAATCGCCAATAACAAAATTTTCGAACGTTAAACTTGATGCTGGACTATGAATATCATCGTCGTCTAGTAGATTCTTTTTAGGAAGTTCAGAAATTTCTGAAAGAATAGTACTGACATCCTTCTTATCTGTATTTATCTTTGCAGGTGATTCAGTATTATTCATTACTGGCAAAGGTGCTTTATCTGGCACTTGCTTTATGGGTTCTTCCTCTAAGATTGGCGATTGTTGTTTTTGGGTGGTGTCAATTTCAACCACAACCGCATATGGTGTTTGATAGATATCGAGCAAGGCCTTTTTAATAAAATCGATATAATGTCGCTCTATCCACGTTTTAATAAACTCATTATCAGCAGACAACATTAAGAAACCCTCACTCATCGCTTGGGGATGAAGGCGAGAGAAGAACGCATTTATTTGAGACACATCGATATTTTCATAGCTTTTAATGCGATCACAAATAGTGTTCCATGTTGTAAGTAACTCTTTTGAATCCATAGTAGTCCTAAAATAATACAAACTGCCAAAAGACAGTATTTGAGAAAATAATGCACCTCTCTTATATTACTTCGAAACAAGTAGAAATAAGCTTAGAGATTATAGGAAATCAATATTTGAATGCTTCGCTAGATTTTATTCCAGAGTATTAGAAATTTTAAAGCCGAAATCAGTTAAAATTCTCTTTCTACCTGCAGTTTTTTCTACTAACCCATATTCCTCTAAACGGGATAATACAAAATATGCACTTGATTGCGGGATATCTGCAATTTGGGATATATCAGTCACTCCTAAAGCACCTTCATGTGCAAAGAGTAAAAGAGCCATTTTTTCTCGGTCTGATAATGGAGGAGTTAATGAGGAATAAGTACTTTCAGGCTTATTATCCTCTGTTGTCAACTTAATAGTGATAATCGCGCCTTTATCAAGATTATCTTCAATTGTGATAGAACCATTTGAGAAATCGAGATATTCCTTAACGATAGGAAGCCCTGAACCTACACCTCTAATGTATTTTTTCATAGGCTCTATTGCTGAGGTAAAGCCTGGTTTTTTAACTTGCTCTTTTGATCTAATTCCCGGTCCTTGATCTGAAAACCGTATAGTATTTCCGTTATCAAGGATAGAAATAACTATCTCTGAAAATTGAGCATGTATAAAATTTTCAGAGACCTCCCGAATTACCGTATATGGAATTGAACCTCCTGCAATTTTTGCTTGCTCGTATGTAGAAGAAGCTAATGTCTCTATATATTCAGCTGTTGAAGAGGGTTCAATAGTAATAATTCGTGGGGCACTTTTTAGATCATCATATAGGGCAATTCGCGCAGTAGTATTTACGAATGTGTAGTCGAAAGAATATGAAGTATCACTCTCATGAGGCTGAGGAGTTTCAGATATAGATATGTCTTCGTTTAATTTCATCTATCCTAATAATTCAAGGTAATCTCGTATTCAATAAGATTTAACACTATTCAATACTATTTAATGCAAAGTATAGGCTAATTCATAAGAAAACGAGGAAATAGGGGCTATATTCAAATAAATTCGGGATATTTAAATGTATTGAATATCCTGTGACCGGGGATATTCAAAGTTTTCAACATTTTATTCATAAAAAGTGGAAAACGTTAAAACTAGAAGGAAATACAACTGAATAATTTGGAAGAAAAATATTGAAAATTGTTGAAATTTTCCTTGACTTCATTAAAAAATTGGTTTTCCCAGGTAAAAATAAGTAAGACGTATAAAGGTTTCAAGAGAGAGTGTAATTACTAAATTTATCATATGGAACATCTGTTTTAAGTATTTCGTTGATATAAAACACCTGGTCAAAATATATGATTTGGTATGCGCGCGTTCTTCACCTGCTCATAAGGAAAGAGTAAGAATTGTTGAAATTTTCCTTGACTTTCGCCCTTTAAAAAGATTTCCACAACGAATTACGTGTGAATTGAGAGTTATTAACATTTTCCACAATTTTTATAAGATACAAAGTTTCTAAATTATTGAAAACTGACATAATTGATCAATTTTATGCAACTTTTTGAGCTTAGAAATATTTTTATTCATTTGTATTAATTCTTGACTTCCTAAGTAAGTAACATATACTTTTGAGGTTGCTCTTTATTTAGAAGGGAATGATTATGAAGCGCACTTATCAGCCAAATACTCGTAAGCGTGCGAAGTGTCACGGTTTTCGTGCACGTATGTCGACAAAAGGCGGCCGCGCCGTTTTGTCTTCTCGCCGCGCCAAGGGACGCAAACGCCTCTGCGTGTAAAGAAGGATTGTGTTGGAAACTATAAAATCCAGCACCGAGATATCCTGTCTCTTTTCATGCGGGAGGCGCTTTAGCGCTCCGTACCTTACCTTAATAGTAAGAAAACGTCAGCAACACGGCCAAGCAGGTCGTGTTGCTTTTATTGCAGGTAAAAAATTAGGTAATGCCGTGTGGCGAAATAGGTCGAAAAGAAGAATGCGTGCACTTTGCAAGGATTTAGGTGGTCCGTGGACCGACTATGATGTGATATTTCTTGCTAAATCACGTATAAACGACGTTAACTATAGTAAAGTGTTTGATGTATGTAATGAACTGCTCACGAAAGCAATACAGTAGTGAGTTCATAATATAAAGGTTGAAGAATGGTCGACGTTAAAAAGACGATTAAGGATATACCTTGTAGGTTAGCTATCCTTCTGATTACTTTTTATCGCGCAGCTATATCTCCCCTGTTTCCGTCCTCTTGTCGTTTTGAACCGACATGCTCAGAATACGGAATCATTGCTTTTAAGAGATATGGCTTTTCTAAAGGGTTCATTCTTACCGCAAAAAGAATACTAAAGTGTCGCCCGGGAGGTCCCCACGGATATGATCCTGTACCGTAATTAAGTTGGACCTTTTTGGAATATAGGAAGGATTAATATATATGTGGGACGCGTTTAAAGACGGAATATTCTTTTGTTTTGAAGTCTTTTTCAATATTTGCCACGACTGGGGATTAGCAATTATTTTGGTAACGGTAATTTTCCGTTTACTAATATCTCCTCTTACGCATAAACAGACCAAGTCTTCATTCCAAATTCAGAAGGTAACCCCTTTACTTAATGAGATAAAAGAGAAATATGCCGATAATCCAAGTAGGCAACAAGAGGAGATGCAGAAGCTATATGCGGAAGCAAAGTTTAATCCCCTTGCCGGCTGTTTACCCATGATCATCCAGCTACCAATCTTTTTCGCCCTATTCCAGGTGTTGCGAGAGATGGAGGGACGCGATCTCGCAGGTAGTTATTCATTTTACGATATTATCCCAAGTCTTATTATGTCCCCCGCGGGTTCATTCGAAGGTGGAATAGGAACATTTGTTCCCTATCTGATTCTTATGATTATCTTCGCTGGCGCCACTTTCCTTCCTATGATTTTGCAGCAACGTCACAATTTTGGAACTGCTCAGGGTAAACAAACTCTTATCATGAGTGGTGTGATGAGTGTGTTTATGCTGTTCATAAGTTGGACCATGCCAGCTGGTGTACTTCTCTTTTGGGGCACTTCAGGTATTATTCAGGTCGCTCAGCAACAGATTTCAATGAGCATCTTCAGAAGAAGAGATCGCGAAGCAGAGGCCATGATTGAGGTTGAGGCAATTGAGGTAGATGTTGTTAGAAAGCAAAAGAAACCTCGTCCAACCAAAAAAGGAAAGTAATTTACGGCTTACTCTTATTTAGGTAGGTCTGTTAATAGTTGAAGGAGTCTTTTCATGAGTAATGAGAATGAACAGGTGAACAGCGAAGAAATTCTAGCCGAAGAAGCTTTTGAGGAAATTGTTGACGCCGAAGTAGATGAAGCTCGAAGCAGTACTATCGAGGAAAAAGAATCCCTTACAGATGAAGAGCTAGATGAGGTTGCCGATACCGCAATCGCTGTCCTTCAAGATATTCTGAAGTACTTTGATGTTGGAGAAGCTACTATAGATGAATATGAGGGAGATGAAGGCGAGCTCATTCTTGACATTACCGGTCCAGACCTCGCTGTGCTTATTGGACGACATGGAAGAACTCTTGATGCACTTCAATTCATTGTTTCTGCAATCACGGTTCGCAAGATTGGTTTCCGCTACCCTGTTGTAGTCGATGTTGAGGGTTATAAAAACAGACAACGCCAGAAACTTGAGTCTATTGCTCACTCTGCTGCAAATCGTGCTGCTGGGCAAAACAAAAATGTTAAGCTCCGCCCAATGACACCTTATGAGCGTCGTATCGTACATATTGCTCTCCGTAATGATGAACGAGTTGAAACTGCTTCTGAGGGCGAAGGTGCTGGTCGTCACATTGTGGTAATCCCCCAGTAAGCTTTTTGTCTTCCAGTCTGATAACACCCCAAGCTTAATGTTTCACGTGAAACATTAAGAACAGGTATAGCTATGAGCCCAAAAACATCTTCTGAAACTGTTGATCTAGTACTCTCTTCATTTCCTAAAGAAGAGCAGATGCTTATAGAGTGGCACTTAGAGTTGGTTATTCAGGCTAACAAGACACATAATCTTACGCGAATCACTTCTCCCGACGATGCTCTAATTTTACACATCGAAGATTCCTTAACCGCACTCCAGGAACTAAAGAATGCTCCTGACGGTGCCTATGCGGATTTGGGTACTGGAGGAGGCTTTCCCGGCATTCCTTTGGCTATAACGACACACAGAAAGACTCTTCTTGTAGACTCCGTTAAGAAGAAAGCAGCTGTTTTGTCGCAAATTATTGATGATCTCGAACTTAGCAGCGGAGTTAGCGTATATTCTGGTCGTATTGAAGAGCTTGCGCTTGATCACCCTGAACACTTCGCGGTTCTCACTGCACGCGCCTTAAGCTCCCTGCCGTCTTTATTAGAACTTGCTGCTCCCCTACTTAAAGAAGGCGGGCATCTTGTATGCTATAAAGCGAATATTGAAAACAGCGAAAAGCAGCATGCAATATCACTAGAGCATAAACTTGGGCTAAGACTTCTTTCGGAAAGAGAAATCTCTCTAAGCAACAACTACGGGCATAGACAGATTCTCGTCTTTGAGAAATATAAAAATCCTGAGATTAGTCTTCCTCGCCGCATTGGTATAGCACAAAAGCGTCCTCTTTCTTGACACTTGGTTAAATGTTTCACGTGAAACAATTTGCAAGGTGTGCTCCGTTATCTCTTTTTCTTAACAACTGAAAGCGGAATCCGGATAAGATCATTGCGCCTTTTTTGTGTTTCGTTATGTATAACCTCACATACGCCCTCAAAATTTTCCCAGATAGCATTATTTGGAAAACGAAGTTCTTTGATTTCAAGCATTTCTAGAAATGTTGTCCTAACCTCATCATGTTTACGACCATCTTCTTCATAGTGCTGTGATCCATCTAGCTCAATAGAAAGTCGCACCGTGTTACAAAAGAAGTCAACAATATATGGCCCAATTATCTTTTGACATACAAAGTTTGGAGAATAGTCACCTAAAAACTCATACCAAAGACGCTTTTCTGCCTCAGTCATATTTATTCGTAGCTTATTTTTGAATATACAAAGATTATTATTTCGAGGAAGTCCCATTTCAGTCTCCTTAGCTCAAGTTGATTATTGTTTGAAGCATACTTGACGATTCCTACAGAAAGCATGCGCCAACCATACAGAAGTGCTACAGAAGTTCGACAATACTTAAATATTGAAGACGTCGAATTGTTTCACGTGAAACAATAAGCAAGGTGTCTCCAACAAACAGTGCACACCAAGCTAAATGTTTCACGTGAAACATTTTATTGAGATTGCCGAGAATAATTTTTTAAGCCTGCTAGGATTCGTGTATACTAACTTTAGTTATCTACCGCCTTACGAAAGGGGGCCTTTGTGGGAATACTTGATGGTCTAAAACGTGGCAAAAAGAAAGCAGAGACTATCACGACTGACATAATGGAAGAAGAGCAGTCACCTCCAGCAGAAGAAGAAAAATCTTTTACAGAAGCAGATGCACAATTAGCGGAGGTAGTTGAACGCGAAGTAACACAAGAGATTGAGGAGCGCGAGATTGAAGCTCGCGAGATTAAATCTTTTGAACAAAAGAAACCGGTAGGTCACACTATTGGGCAAACAAAAATTATTGCCGTCATCAACCAGAAAGGCGGAGTGGGAAAGTCCACAACCGCAATAAATCTGGCAGCAGCCTTGGGAGAAAGAAACAAGCAGGTCCTTCTAATTGACCTTGACCCGCAGGGTAATTCTTCCAGCGGTCTCGGGATTGAGAAGAGTCACATCGAAAACTGCATCTATGATGTGCTGTTAAACGAGGTGCCCGTTCAAGATGCAATAATTCCTGATGTAACAGAGGGGCTTGATCTTCTCCCAGCAACGATAAATCTAGCTGGAGCAGAGGTGGAGCTCGTATCTGCCATGGCGCGTGAGAATCGACTAAAAGATTCCGTTGGTAGTCTTAGGGGTAAATACGACTACATACTTATTGACTGCCCTCCGTCTCTTGGATTATTAACTGTAAATGCGCTTGTGGCAGCAGATAAGCTGCTAATCCCAATTCAAAGTGAATTCTATGCGCTCGAAGGCGTGACAAAACTTCTTGATTCAATGAAACGAGTCAAAAGCATGCTAAATCCAAGCCTGGATATATTTGGTGTTCTGATTACTATGTATGACAAGAGAACAACGCTATCACGCCAAGTAGAAGAAGAAGTTAGGAACTATTTCGGTAAAACGGTGTTTGATGTGGTAATTCCGCGATCGGTAAAGCTTTCAGAGGCTCCAAGCTATGGACAGCCTATTACCGAATATGACCCTTCAGGAAAAGGGGCAAAGTCATATATTAAACTTGCAGAGGAAGTGATTGCACGTGGCTAAAAATACAAAGAGTGGGTTAGGTAGGGGATTGAATTCTCTGCTTGGCGGAAGCGCGGATGAAGCTATTCCTGCAGAAGCGCCAGTTAAGGAAAGAGAAACCGTAGAGTTCGAAGAAAGCTCAGTACAATCGCGGAATACTAAGCCAACCGCTGCAAAGAAGCCCATCTCTCAAAAGAAAGAAGAGCTCACGTCTAAAGAAGAAGCATCGGAGGCACCAAAAGAGGCTTCAGACGACAAAGAAGCACCGGTGAGTGACTCTAAAGAAAAAGCTGCGTCTTATATGGATGACGATCACATAATTATCAAAGGCGTGAAAGAGCGCGAGGTGGCGAAGGAAGAGGCTGCGAAACCAGTAGAGGCTGCAAAAACTGAGCAGCAGGCTAAGGCAGAGGAAAAAGAAGCGGAACCTGCAGCTGATAGCTCTGTAGACGAAGTCCCAATTTCTTCGGTGCATCCGAACCCGGATCAGCCGCGAACAAACTTCAAAAAGGAAGAAATAGAAGAGCTTGCAGCTTCGATTGATCGTGAAGGTCTCTTGCAGCCGATTCTCGTACGTAAGATTGGCGCCGAATATCAAATAATTGCGGGAGAGCGGCGCTGGCAAGCATGCAAGACGCTAAATATTAAGAGCATCCCGATTCGTATTCGAGAAGCTGATGACGACAAAGCGCTCGAACTGGCACTAATTGAGAACATCCAGCGTTCGGACTTAAATCCGATTGAAGAAGCTTACGGCTACCTTCGTCTAATGGAGCGCAAAGGAATGACTCAGTCCCAGGTAGCAGAAGCAGTGTCGAAGGGTCGTTCAACAGTTGCGAATGCTCTGCGACTATTGGAGCTCCCCGAGGATGCACAGCAGTTGCTCTTCGAGGAGAAAATATCATCTGGCCACGCACGGGCGATACTTTCGATTCCGAGTAAAGAAGGAAGACAAAAGCTCAGTGAGCGGCTAGTAAAAGAAAAGCTTTCAGTTCGCGAAGCAGAATCGTTCGCTCGTTTGTATTCGATGGCAGAAAACAAAACAGATGGAGCGAAGCGCAAGGTAATGCCGCGATCGTATAAAACAGTGGCGCGTTCCCTTAAGGAGACACTCAGTACAAACGTGCGTGTAAAGAGCGCACAGGGTAAGAATAAAATCGAAATCGAATTTCAGGACGAAGAAGACCTGAAACGTTTGTTCGATATAATTAGCGCATAGGCGAAAGAAACTACTTGCAGGCGTTTTTGAGCTGGCCACAGGCTCCGTCAATGTCAGAGCCTCTTGAGTTCCGAATAGAAACGGGAATACCCGCTTGCTGAAGCGCGTGTTCCCAGGACTTCATCAAAGAAGGGCTGCTTGGTTGGAAAGAGCTGTCGACGACTGCATTGATGGGCAGAAGATTCACGTGGCATAAAAGACCCTCACAAAAAGCAACGAGAGATTGTTGTGCTTGCTTGGTATCGGTCAGGCCCTTGATAAGAAGATATTCGAGACTCACTCGCCGTCCGCTGTGTTTGACATAGTCTTGCAGCACTTTCTTAAGCTCCGGTAGGGGCGCATTCGAGACGCGAGGCATAAGCTTATCGCGCACGGCCTGTTCGGCCGAATGAAGAGAGACAGCAAGAGTGAACTGCTCGGGTTCTCGCGCGAGTCGAGAGATGCCGCCTAAAATACCGCAGGTAGAAATGGTTATGTGTCTCGCACCAATTTCAAGCGCTTTCGGTGAGTTAGCATATCGAAGCGCTGCTAAGGTATTGTCATGGTTGAGGAAAGCTTCGCCTTGTCCCATAATCACGAGATTACTGACGCGTGCGTCAAAATCGCGTTGAATCACATGAATTTGATCGATAATCTCACCAGGAAGAAGGTTGCGCGTAAAACCTTCCATCCCGCTTGCACAAAAAGAGCACTCCATGGCACAGCCAACCTGTGTAGAAAGACACGCGGTAAGACGTTTCTTGCGGGATGAAGGACGCTCGTCGGCTTCTGAGCTCGAGGAGCTGCTCGCATCGTTTTCGACTTCATAATTAGGAATTGCAACTGTTTCAACGCGCGCGCCGTCTTCAAATTCGAGTACATACTTTCTCGTGCCGTCTTGTGAAGTTTGTTGATTAACGACACGCGGCGAAAACAGCGGATAATCTTGCGCAAGTATTTCACGAAAAGTTTTTGGCAGGTTCGTCATTTCTTGGTAGCTCGAGACTCCTTGCCCGTAAAGCCAATGGACGAGCTGGTCTGTCCGAAAGCGGGGCTGGTCGAGGGAAGCCACAAGCGCAGCAAGATCGTCGTAGGAGTATGATTTAATCGCAGAAGTCATAGTTGCATTATAGCGTTCGCGTCAAATCACGGTGCAATGTGGTTTCCGCGCAGGCTAGTCTCGTCGGTAATGCGATTTGATATACTTCTCGCTGAAATAAAAGCCGAAGTTGTGTCGGATAAACATACGAAAACTGCCTGTACAGGACGGAGACAGAACAGATGTCCGCAATCTTAGACCCAAAAACCTGCAAGGTTGCGCTACTCGCTGGCGGAATCAGTGGAGAGCGTGAAATATCTCTTGCGTCGGGAGAAGGTGCGCGCGTTGCCCTGGAGGAAGCGGCATTTCCGGTGACGCTCCTTGATCCTGCCAATAAAAAAGACCTCGTCGAGCTTATTGAGGGCAATTACGACGTTGCATTTATTTGTTTGCACGGTCGTTACGGAGAAGATGGCACCATGCAAGGGCTTCTGGACATTATTGGGCTTCCGTACGTGGGCTCAAAAGTATGGTCAAGCGCTGTGTCGATGGACAAAGCAAAAGCAAAAGTCTTTTATGACCTCGCGCAAATTCAAACTCCGCATTCTGTAGTGGTCCGTGCTGAAGAAGAAATACATGCAGAAGAGATTGCTTCCAAAGTTGGCTTTCCCTGCGTTGTTAAGCCAGCGTCAGAGGGAAGCGCCCTCGGTGTTTTCATCGTCGAAGATGTTGCCGCATTAGAAGATGCTCTTGTCAAGGCGCTCGAGCTTGATAAAGGGGTGCTAGTCGAACGATATGTCAAGGGAATCGAGCTAACCGTAGCGGTGCTAGGAAACAAGATTCCCTATGCGCTCCCGGTTATTGAGATAATCCCCCAAAATGATTTTTATGATTTCGAGTCAAAGTATGCTCCGGGCGGTTCTCGTCATATTTGTCCTGCTCAGCTAGACAAAAAGCACACTGAAAAGGTGCAGGAACTTGCCATACATGCCCACAAGGTGCTTGAGTGCGAGGGCATGTCACGCAGCGATTTTATTCTTGACGAGGCAGGGGAGTTCTGGATTCTTGAGACAAACACTATTCCGGGAATGACAGAAACCTCGCTTTTGCCAGATGCCTGTCGTGCCGCAGGAATGAGCTTCGCTGAGCTCTGTACGAAGCTGGTGGAATACGCTTTAGAAGATACCAAAGGCGCGTAGTACAAAGTAAGCAACCACGGCAATAATTGCAATTAGGAAGACCCAGCTCGCAATAGAGCAGCCTTTGTTTCCCGCGCGTCCTTGCTCAACAAGCTTTTCGGTGGTGCTTCGTTTTGTTTTCACGTAAGCGGTGCTTCCATCAAGCTTAGGACGAGGGCTTTGTTTGGTGGGAATCCAGCTGCCCTTGCTGTCTATGACCTGCGTAATCCCTTGCGTTCCCAAATCGATTTTAGGACGATTTCCCTTGGTAATTTCTCGCTCGATGTTTTTGGCAAACAGCTCGAGTGCTTCTTCTTTAGGGGAGTAGCAAACTAGTGCGACCTCGCCCCAATAAAAGCCTGGCTTCGGATTGTCCGAGAAGGCAACGAAGGACAAGTAGGCACGCATGGTGAATCCCCGCGCCTCGCAAAACGCGAGCTCGCGTGAGATTTTGCTGTTGAAAAAGCCGACCATCTTGTCGAAGCGGTTCTTGATCCAGGCGACACGCTCTCCGTCTTCAGCCACAAACACGATCTCGTAACAATCCCCAACGAGGTTATCGGCGCTCATAAGCTGCGCCGCATCCTTTTTTGAAGAAGTTTCGAATCGAGCATACTCTCCGAAGTACCGAGTTTCAGCCACAATGCCTCCCGTGTTAGTGTCACGCGAAATACACATATCGCACAACCATTTCGTTTGTCTGAACACATGATAGATGATAGGCTGGCAGGTATGAAAAAACAAAAGAAAGAACCAAAAGGCAGTATCGAAAATCATATCGTTGAAGGAAGCTGTCAAGCGATAATAGAACGCTATCAATCGCTTGGTGAACAGGCAAAACAAAAAAACTTCGGTGAACTTGATAAAGACATTGTCGTAATCGATACCGAAACAACCGGGTTTTCTCTCAACCACGACGAGCTCATCCAGATTGCAGCCGCGCGCATGAGTGGCGGCGAAATCATAGAATGGTTTATCACCTTCGTGAATCCCGGCAAACAAATTCCTGAAGAGATAGTTCATCTCACGTCAATTACCGACGAAGACGTGGCCGAAGCCCCTGATGCGGAAGAGGCGGTAGCACAGCTCGCTGAATTTGTTGGAGACTCAGACCTTGTTGCTCACAACGCTGAGTTTGACATGAACTTTGTAACGAAATATCGTGCAGGCGCACAAATGCGGGCAAACACCTGGATAGATTCACTTGATCTCGCGCGTATTGCGCTGCCACGCTTAAAGTCGCATCGTCTTCTCGATTTAGTGCGCACCTTTGATGCCCCGCTTTCAACGCACCGTGCCGACGCTGATGTTGAAGCGCTTTGTGTAATCTATCGCGTTTTGCTGATGGCGGTGTATTCAATGCCGCTTTCTCTGCTGGATAAGATTATCGAGATTAGCGGCTCAACTGAGTGGCCTACTCTCAAGGTATTTGAAGTCATCGGGGCACTTAAAGAAGATGAAGAGCAGCTGCACTCCCAGAATTCCGATTCTGAGAAGCTCCCAACAAAGCAGAGTTTTAGCCTTCGCGCAATTCGCCACGTGCGCCTGCGTGACTTTGATGCAAAGCTGAAAGTTGATGCGGAAGCAATCGCTCAGGACAGCAATCGTAGTTTGGAGTTTCCGGAGGCTGTCGAGATAGAAGAGGCCTTTGCGCCCGACGGCATCGTTGGGGCGCTCTACGAAAATTACGAAACGCGCGACGAGCAGTGTATTATGGCAGAAACGGTTTTGCAGGCTTTTTCATCGTCTACAAACCTAGCGGTAGAAGCTGGAACTGGGGTAGGAAAATCGATGGCATATCTAGTGCCAGCTATTCTCACTGCGAAAAAGAACAATATCAGTATCGGTATTGCAACGAAAACGAACACCTTGCTTGACCAGCTTGTATACAAAGAGCTTCCACTTCTTTCTGATGCGATAAACTCACGCGATGAAAGCACCGAGCCCGTGAGCTATGTTTCGCTGAAAGGCTTTTCGCACTACATATGCCTGCGCTCAGTAAATCAGCTAATCCAAGATGAAGCAGGCACAAGAACAGTTGCGGGCAAAATTGTTTTGCAGGCGCCAGCAATTGCAGCTCTTCTCTCGTTTATCGAGCAGAGCGAATATGACGACATCGACAGCCTCAAGCTCGACTACCGTGCATTGCCGCGCTACCTTATCACCACGTCAAGCCACGAATGTCTTCGCCGCAAGTGCCCCTTTTTCGGCACGCAGTGTTTCGTGCACGGCGCTCGTCGACGTGCGGAAAGCGCTGACATCGTAGTAACCAACCATAGCCTTTTGTTCTGCGATATCGCTGCAGACGGAGGATTGTTGCCTGCAATCCGCTATTGGGTAGTTGATGAGGCGCATGGAACGGAAGCGGAAGCGCGACGGGCTTTTTCGCTTACTCTTTCAGCTGAGGAAAATGCTCGCCTAGTGAGAAAGATTTCGTCTGATGAAGGTTCGCACAACGTTTTTACGCGCGCAGAAAGACGTGCATCTGCGTCTCTCGATGAAGGAACGCTGTTCTACGCACTCCTTAATAAAGCTCGCGTTGCATCGAAAACCTTCGAGCAGGCGTCGTCAGAGTTTTTCCTGCATGTGAAAGACCTATCCTTCTTTGATTCCAACAAAAAGAACAAGGGATACGAATTTGTCGAGCTCTGGATTAACGAGGACATTCGAGCCAGCGAAACCTTCGCCGCTCTTGTCTCTCATGGACGCATCTTCTGCGATGCTATCGAGAAACTCATCACGGCTTGCCAAGAGCTCGTTGGCATCCTAGAAAACGTTGAAGAAGCCGCTGAGGTCCAGCGTGAAATTGCCACAATCACCATGCAGCTAAAGGAAACACTTAATGCTGCCGAGGTGATATTGTTCTCCGCTTCGCCAAATTATGCCTACTCAGCAAACCTCTCCAAGCGAAAAGACCGCAACGCTGAAAAGCTCGAAGCCTTGCTTGTTAGCGTTGGCGAGAAGCTCAATGAAACTTTGTTCACACAAACGCACTCGGTTGTCTTTACCTCGGCAACTTTAACAGTAGCAGACAGCTTTGAGTCGTTTGAGACCGCGCTGGGTATGAACGAAAGTGAGTTTTCACGCACGGCTACCAGGCAGCTTGAGTCAAGCTATGCCTTTGACGAGAACATGACCATCTATGTCGCCAACGACATCCCGGAGCCAAACGAAGCGGGGTATCTTGCCGCGCTACAAAGGCTCCTTATTCTCACCCATCTGGCTCAACAAGGGTCGATGCTTACGCTGTTTACAAACAGGAAAGAGATGGAGGGTTGCTTTGATGCGGTTCGTCCTGCGCTCAAGGAAGAAAACCTTCGTCTCGTCTGCCAAAAGTGGGGCGTTTCTCCAAAAAGTTTACGGGATGATTTTCTCACCGATGAGACGCTGTCGTTATTCGCCTTGAAAAGCTTCTGGGAAGGCTTCGATGCTCCAGGAGCAACCTTAAAAGGCGTGATAATTCCGAAGCTTCCATTCGCAAAACCAAGCGACCCTTTGTCGCGAGAGCGAGCTTTGCGCGATAGCCAGGCATGGAGCCATTACGTTCTTCCAGCCGCCGTGCTCGAAACGAAGCAGGCAGCCGGACGACTAATCCGAAAGTCAGACGATACGGGCTGTCTAATTCTGGCGGATCGCAGGATAGTCACGAAGGGCTACGGAAAAGTATTCTTACGCTCGATGCCAAGCAAGACAATAAAGATATGTTCAAGCGCTGAGATAGCGGAAGAATTGGCTGCGCGCCGCGCCGAGTAGAACAACATCCAGTAAAATACGACTATGGCTAAAAAGGACTCAAAGCTAGCGACCGCTGCGCACATCAAGCGCCACACTGAGGGGACATCAAACGAGCTCTCCTTCAGTGTTCTTGATGCGAAGAAAAACCAAGCCGATGTTGAGGAAGGAAAGGACGATAAAGTCCAATCTCCTCGTTTCGGAGGCTTGCCTATTTTCTCGTGGCGCCCCGGTAAAAAGCGCAGCGTGGCCACTCCTACTAAAGAGCAGGCGCTGCCTTTAACTGGAGAACCGGCAGAGCTTCCAGCGAACGCCGATTTGCATACCGCTTCACCTGAGCCGCTTACCCTATCAACTGGCTCTCAAGCTGAACGTAGTTATGGCTCTCCAGAAGACGAAATCGTGCGCAGAAAACACCAACGTAGAAGGAAACGCGTTGTAGCGGCGGTTGTTGGAATAGCGGTTGCCGTTGCCCTTCTTGGCGGCGGCGGTTATTTTGTCTACACCGAAGTCACAAACCATCAGGAGCAGGTTGGAGTGCTTGAGCAGTCGCTCGACAAAATCGAGCAAGCCGACAAAACAATCCTTGCGATTGATGAAGTGCTTGCTGTTTCTTGGGATGCACGAGAAGAAGCAACTATGAACAAGCTTCTGAACCAAATCTCCAGCTCAAAGGAATATCTCAACGAAGCAGAAAAGCTAGCACATACCTCTCTTGACAACATGCGAGACGTATCTGAGAAATCTGTAGCAGAACAAAGTCTCGTAGCCATTGATTCACGTAAGGAAATGCTTGATTCGGCTGAAACTCTCCTAGAGGCGAGTATCCAGGCGCAGGAAGACACAAAGCTTCTGGCACAAGCATGGGAGAAGGTATTGCGAGGCGACGAACTTGCACGAGAAGCAGCATCGATCGTAACAGCTACAACGCCAGAAAACGTTACGACTTCTCGTGACAAAAGTGCCGAGGCAAAAGCAGCTTTCGAAGAAGCGCAGTTCTTGACAAACGAGCTCAGCAGTTCATTTCTGAACCTCGAAATTCAGAAACTGCAAGGCTATATAGCCAAAAGAATCGAGGCAAGCGGATATTCTATTGCTTCTGATGAGGCTATTTTGGCGCAGAACCGACAAGTCGCCGAAGAGCAGAATGCAGCCTACAATGCAGCAGATGCCGAAGCAAGTGCTCTGGCACGCGAGATTCCCGAAGATACAAAGACTATCATCGATCAAGCGTACGAAATCTATACCGAGGAAAAGCAGGCGCAGTACTCCGACATGCGCTTATCTGCGAGTACAGCAGATGCTTTTCTTCGTGATTACTTGGGAACTTCAAGCAAATAGTCTATACTTGCAAAGGATATGCCCATGTGATTCTAGATGTTGGCAGGAGCGAAAGGTAAACGTATGCCGGGACCAATAGACCACATTGCTTTTTTGTCACAAGAAATAGGCCCCAGACCAGCGGGGACCGAAGAAGAACAACAGGCAGCTCTCTATATCACCGAGCAGATGCAAAAAGAAGCAGGATTGTCTGCCGAAATAGAGGATTTCCGCAGTCAGTCAAACGAGGAGCTTCCTCGTGCAATCTGTGTTCTTGTTACTCTTGTGGTTGTTATCACAGCGATGATTTTTCCTGTAATGGTTATTCCTGCGCTCATTCTCAGCGTGCTTGCAGCAGCTGTCTATTGTGCAGAAACGTTCGACAAGCCCATACTGTCGCGCTTTTTTATGCGTGGAGTAAGCCAAAACGTGGTGTCGAAATATGAGCCACGCTATTCAGCGCGTAGTGGGGGAGGGCGCCGCCGCAAAATTATTGTGCTTGCGCATTATGACAGCGGAAAAGTTCGCGCCGAGCTTTCGTCTCCACTGCTTGGCATCTTGCCGATTCTGCAAAAAGTCAGTCTTGGCGCAATGGCTTTTATCCCCGTGTTCTTTCTTATCCGAGCGCTCTTTTTCCTCCATGCCGCCGACGGAACGCTTATTGTTCTCAACGTGATTACCGTCATTGCTTTGCTTGCAGCCTCAATTCCTCTCATCCTTGCTATCCTTCATAAATTCGCTTCCTACAACGATGCAGCTAGCAGCAATGCATCAGGTGTAGCAGCGCTCATCGAGCTCGCTCGTCGGGTTGGAAAAACGAGAAGCAGCGAAAGTGCGTCTGCTGCCCAAGCAGTTGCAGAGCCAACCATTCATGGCGAAGAAGCGGCTCGGGCATCCGGCCTTGTTCCTGAAGGCGCCCAGCTTGTTTACGAAGCAAGTCAGATGCAGGCTCCTGATCCAAGTCCTCAGACCGAAGAGGAGCGTTTGGTTTCTGCAAAGGCAGCCATCGCGGCAATAACAGGACGCAGCGTTTCTCATACCGATAATTTCTCAATTGCCGATAATCTCGTTCAAGTAAAGAGCGGCGCCGTTCGTAATCCTAACAGGGATGAAGTTGCTGAGGCGCGCGAGGAAACCCGCAACGCCCTGACTCATGCTCCTCACGAGATGCAAGCACAAGAAGAAGTTGAGCCCGAAGAAATCGCACCAGCAGCATTAGCTGAAATAGAAGAGCAAGCACCTGCAGAAGAGCTCGTTCAGAGCAATGTAAGCCCCGAGCCCTTTCAAAGTGCTTCTCCAGAAGTTCCTGATTGGTACAAAAAAGCTCAAGAGAACGCCAAAAAGAAACCAGTCTCAGACAGTAGCAAGGTGGTTCGTTCTCGCTACGCTACAGCTTTAGATGCAGCAGTTGCTGAAAGTACGAAGCACTTTAGCCAGGCCAACAACGTTGTTAATGCTGAAACCGAAGAACGCATCAAAAAAATGCGCGACGGCATCATGGAAGTAAGCGCTCCAACAAGCGCCCGCGAAAATTTTGAGGCGAAGCGTGCCGAACTTGCAGCCAAGAAAGCCGAAGAAGAGCGAGCTCGTCGCACAGCAGCCGACCAAGAAGAAGCAAAACCTGCTTATATGCCTGCCGAGCGAAGAATGCCACAGGAAGAAACGCCGGCGGCTAAGAGCGAAATCGCACCTGCGGCACCACAACCAGAAGCTCCCATCCAATCAGCTGCACCGGAAAGCAGCTTTACCCCAGATATCGAAGAGCCCAAGAAAGAAAAGAGAGGCATTAACGCCCTTATTCCAGAAAGCTCTGATCAGGCGGATCTTGGTAGCACCACCGCCATGCCTCCTCTCAACGTTGAAGAATTCCGTCCGGTAAACGATGCTTCGCGTCGTCAAAGTTCGGAACAAACCCCGCAGCAAACTCAAAGCGAAGCCACGAATGAAACAGAAAGCTTCGAGGCCGTTGAGGATGCTGAAAAACGTGCGCCAATCGAGCTACCGAGCATTTCCGCTTCTGCTCCGCACATGGCGCCTATTGACACGAGTAAGCAGCAACGAGCTCCTCTCGCGCAAGCCGAAGAGTCCAAGCAAGATGCAGCAAAATCTCTGTTAAATATGTTGCCTTCAATTGATGTTGCCGGCCAGGCAGCAAGCTCTGAAGAAGAGGCTCAGGAAACCAGCGCTACCCCCAAGCAGCGACCACAGCTCCGAAACAGCTTACCCTCGTTGAGTGGCGCGCTAAACCCCGTTGAACAAGAAGAAGGAAGCGATGCAGCAGCGGGCGCAAGTAGCGTTAGCTCGGCAGGATCCTTTGCATCGTCAGGGGCAACAGGTACTTTCGCTCCAGTTGGCGACGAGCTCCTCGATGGCGTTGCTCCTGAAGATGTGTATATTGAAGATGCAGATGATTCCGAATATGAAGAGGGCTTCACGGAGTCGGGTGCCTTTGCTGGTCCCGGCTATGTAGAAATGCCAAAATCGCGAGCTCGCCGCTTCTTTGATAAATTCAGTTTCCGCAAAAACAAGGCGGAAAATGAAGAGTTGAGCGCTCAAGAATGGCTCGATGTTGATGAAGATTTTGATGCACGTGAAGTAGGCAAAGAGCGTGGAGGATGGGAAAGCTTTAACGCGGAAAATGGCTCTCCTACAGAAAACGATGCTTCGCGCAGCCAACAAGAAAAAGGAACACGCCGCCCAGATGATGAGTGGGAAGGCGGAGCGGTACGTTCGTCTGGCAACGAGTCAGGTGCATTCGAAGGAGGCTTTGAGCCCGACGAATCAACAAGCATACTTTCACCAGCGCAGTCTGGCGAAATGGAGCAAATCCATCAGTTCCGCGGCGCGGGACTCGATACCGAAGTGTGGTTTGTTGCCCTTGGGTCTGAGTTGGCAAACAATGGAGGCATGCAAGCCTTCTTAAAAGAACACGAGCAAGATCTTAAGGGGTCTATCCTTATAAACCTCGATGCCTTAGGGCGAGGCGAGCTCAGCTATCTCGCCAAAGAAGGCTTCATGGGTAAAGCAGGAGCTTCTTCGCGTCTGAAGCGTTACGTAAAGAAGGCTTCGCAGTCTCTTGGAATGAGTGTTGAGCCAACTTCAATTCGTTGGAAGGAGAGCGCGGCAACTGCAGCAGCGAGTAAAGGGCTCCAAGCAATCACCTTAGTGGGCATGGATGAGCTCAAACCGGCAGGATTCGCTCAGGCAGACGATGTTCTCGACGAAATCGATGAAGAGACGCTAGAAGCTAACATCGATTTTGTGATGGAACTTATTCGAGGAATCTAGAACAACGAATAGTTGCACCGTTAACCAAAAGCCTCCTCTATAATTGTTGTGCTATTACGCGCTTAGCCAAAAAAGGCTTTGTCGTGTCAAGAAGGCAGGATTGTACTTGCATAAAAGGAAGGTGTTTTAGGCCATGGCTATTGAAGCGTATTGTGTGAAATGTAAATCAAAGAAGGAAATGGTTAATCCAGTAGAGGGAAAAACCAAAAACGACAAACCAATCGTAAAGGGCAGTTGCCCCGAGTGTGGCACCACCATGTGTCGCATCGGTGCTATGAAATAGGTTTAGAAACAAGTCATAGTGCAATTATGTAAAGCGGCCGCACAGGTCGCTTTTTTTGTAGTCCTTCAAGCTTTATCTTATAATACGGAGCAGTAAGCGGGTGTGATTCAATGGTAGAATTCGAGCTTCCCAAGCTCGCTGCGCGGGTTCGATTCCCGTCACCCGCTCCATTTACTGACTTTGTTCTACGAACCCGGTGTCTTGCCGTTCTTTTTTATGGGTAGCAGGGGTAGAATAAGTGTATGACTCCTCGATTTGACACATTTATTTTTGATCTTGATGGCACGCTTCTCGATACCTTGCCTGACCTTGTTATCAACACCAATATGGCGCTTGAGCAGATGGGCTACCCAATTCGCGATGAGCAAGAGGTTCTTGCTTCGGTGGGAGAAGGCCTGCCAGTGCTCATTCGCCGACTTTTACCCGAGGGAAGTACCGAGGCTGAAGCTGAAGCAACCATGGATTGCTGGAAAAGAATCTATCCCGAATACGGTAGAAAGACAACGCAAGAATATCCCGGAACTACCGACATGCTTAAAACTCTCCAGAGCCGCGGTATAAAGACAGCGGTACTGTCGAACAAATTTAACAAGGGAACCCAAGAACTTATTTCCGATTTCTTCCCTGGCCTATTCCAGATTGTTCATGGTGAGGGCGCATCAATTCCCCGAAAACCTAACCCTACAGGTCTTCTCCTAACAATGGAGGAACTTGGAGCAAAGCCAGAAACAACAGTCTACGTTGGTGACTCGGTGGGTGATATTGAGGTGGCACGAAAGGCACATGTGGCTTCAATTGGAGCCGCTTGGGGCTGTTATGGTGCAGAAATTCTTGAAGCTGCCAATGCAGATATCATTGCGTATTCTCCGTCTGAGCTGCTTACCTATACTTTTGAGTGATTTGTTCTAACAACGTGCCTATTTTATGGGATTTCCCAAACGATGATAGAATAAGAGGCTGATATTTGTGCACGAATTGCCAAGGAGAGCGAATGGCGTCTCGCAACAACACTAGATTGACCACTCCAAGAGCAAAATCTAGACCACAGATTTCCCATCGGGCAAAGAAGTCGAAAAACTCGAGCTCGTTATACACTATGGGTCAGACTCCACAAAACCAAGCAGGGCAATATTCCCGCAGCAACCCCCAGTACTCCAAAGCTTCAGCTAAGCGCATGGGTAAAGGCCCAAAAATCGCTATAGCGGCACTTTGTGTCGTCGTTCTTTTATTTGCTGGAGGCGGAACAGCTTTCGCCATGTACATGAATTCAATCAATGAAACCTTAAAGGGTGATAAAACTGAGGAAGAGCAGCAGGCAATTGCAGACACCTTAGCGCCCGTCCATAATTACACCGAGCCATTTTATATGCTGCTCATTGGATCAGACGCACGAGAAGGCTCCGAAGAAGAGGGCCAGCGCTCCGATACAAATATTCTTGTGCGAGTCGACCCAACAAACTGCGTAGTTACCATGCTCTCTATTCCGCGTGATACAAAAATTACCATCGATGGCTACGGAACCAACAAGTTCAACGCAGCCTACCAATATGGCGGTGCGGCTTCTACTATCAAAGAGGCAAACCAGCTATGTGGCGTAGAAATTTCGCATTATGCCGAAATCAACTTTGAATCGATGATTAAGCTTGTAGACGTTATTGGTGGCGTCGAAGTCGATGTCCCCGAGCTCGTTGACGATCCAGATGCAGGTCCGGTTGTAGTTCAGCCTGGATTGCAAACGCTTAACGGCGAGGCAGCACTCACCTTTGCACGAAGCCGAGCATACGCAGACGGCGATTTCACACGCACCTCAAACCAGCGCCTTCTCATCGAAGCTCTTGTAACAAAGGTTCTGTCGATGCCTCTTACCGATCTTCCAGGTGTCATACAAGAAGCAGCAAAATGTGTGACCACCGATCTTTCGGTAAATCAAATTATCGATCTTGCTTCGCAGTTCAAAGACATTGGTCAGCTTACCGTGTACTCAGGAATGGTACCTTCTTCTACTACTATGATTAGCGGAATTTCTTATGTAATTGCAGACACTGTTAAGCTTGCCGAGGTAATGGCGGCTATCGATTTAGGACAAGATCCGAGCCTTGTGTGGAACTCTGAGATGGGATACAGCTCTTCGTCTGCCACAGAAGAATCTACGTCAACGTATTCAGGCGGCAGTACCTACTACGAAGAACCCTATGATTCAGGATATTACGATTCAGGCAGCTATGATTCGGGCGGTTATGATTCTGGGTATTACGAAGAGGATTATAGCGGCAGCTACGACGATTCGTACAGCACCGAATATGTAGAAGATTACGCTGCGTAACTGGCTAATGAAGCTTAAGGTTATTTCGTTGCTTGTGGCGCGAAGAAAAAGTCTGCCAAATTACGTATACGCTTAACACGAATGCCCCAACATAGCCAAAAAAGCCAACCACGGGTACGCCAAGCAGCTGTGGTTCCATTTCGGTTGTGCATAAAATGCTTGAGCCCAAAAATAAGCCAGCTGAAATCAAAGCCAAGGATAGTCGCCCGGATGCAGTGTAGATCGAGGCGAGCACATCGTTATTGAAATTCATGTCGGCATTAACTTTCAGTTCGCCGCGTGCAAGCATGTCGAGTGTATTTGATGCCTGCTGAGGTAGGCGCGTGGCAGATTCGAACGACGAAATACCGGTATACAAAAAGTCTTTTGCTTTCCCTTCAATATAGGCGCGGTTTTTCATTTGCTTTTCGACGTGCTGAGACACGATTTCTACAACACTAATCTCTGGCGCAAGCTCGGCAAGGACCCCTTCAATGGTTACAAATCCACGCGCTAGCATAGTAAAGGAGGGAGGCAGCGAAAGGTTTTGTGTGCGAAGAACCTCTATGATATCGAGGAAAGCCATGCCTACGTTAAGCTCGGCAAGATTTACAGAAGCATATGAGGTGAGCAACGAATCTATTTGCTCGAGCAAACGACTATGATCAACAGGCCCGATTTCTTTTGTTAGCGAAAGAAGGCTTTCTTTCAGCTCAAAAGCGTTATGCGAGGCAACCGAGGTAAATATTTTACTCACCAAGGCGCGTTCGGTCACGCTTAGAGTTCCTGTCATTCCTAGGTCAAGCCAAACGATTTCCTTTCCCGAAACAACGATATTGCCGGGATGGGGGTCGGCGTGAAAGAATCCCTGGTCGATAACTTGTGTAGTGTAGCTTTCAGCTAGACGTGTACCAAGATCGCACAAATCTATCTGGGCCTCTTCCAGCTTTTCGCGATCATTAACAAGGATGCCCGTCACGAATTCCATAACAAGCACTTTCTCTGTGCTGTATTGAGAGTAGGGTAGCGGGCTACTAATTCCCTTTTGACTCAGGTTGTTGCTTTTGAAACGAATGAGGTTTTCGAGCTCGATAGCAAAATTTATCTCTTCAGCGGTAGTGTGCTCTAGTTCCGAAATGAGATTATCGACTGAAAAGATCAGGCTGTTGTGGGACGCACTAACCGAAAACTCTGCCAAAGCCAGCACATGCTTCATTAGTGTGATGTCTTCAGCCATTTTTTGAACGATGCCCGGGCGACGAACCTTTACCGCTACTGCAGACCCATCGTGAAGAAGAGCTTTGTGAACCTGGGCAATTGAAGCCGAGCCGAGCGGCTGTTCTTCGATAACAGCGAAGACTTCGTTCCAGGAACAGCCGTATGTTTTTTCAAGCAACTCAATTATGGTTTCAAAAGGAAGGGGCGGCACATCAGTGCGAAGTTTTTCGAAGGCATCGCAGTATTCTTTGGGCAGCACATCGCTGCGATTGGAGGCAATTTGACCCATTTTTACAAAGGTAGGTCCAAGGTCTTCAAGAATGGCGGTTGCCTTATCGGGTGTGAGCCCATCGAATGCTTTGTGCTGCTTGAGGACTCGACGAATCTCCCTCATGCGCTTTCCGGAGGTTGTGTCCTTTGTGGTTATACGCGCAACACGCAAAAATTCTCTGAACGTGGGCATGCTCGTCCTTTCGCTTGAAGCCCATAAATCATACCATGTGCAACTTGTGTGGATTATGGAGCGCACAAAGCCTTGACAAGGCGTTACGTTTGCACCACCGAGCATCTGTGACGTGGTAATATGGTGCGATGGTAAAACGTAAGTGAAAGGTAGAAGATGGCGGAAACAATCCACTTCGGGACTGATGGCTGGCGTGCCATTATCGGAGAAGATTTCACAGAAGCAAACCTTGTGCGAGTCGTGGATGCGGCGGCACGTACTTTTGCAGAACAACAAGGGCTTAAAGAAGATGAGCGGAATCAAGCCACGATAATCATCGGGCATGATTGTCGACAAGACGCTCACCGCTACTCTCAGCTTGCGGCTGAGGTTGCAGCGGCGCATGGCTTTCGGGTGAAGTTGAGCGACGACTATTGCCCAACCCCTGCGCTATGCTGGTCGATCAATCAGGACGAAGATGCAATTGGTGGCATTATGCTTACGAGCAGCCACAACCCTGCAGAGTATCTGGGTATTAAGCTTCGAATGGCTGATGGTGGGGCTTCACCAAAAGAGTTTACCGATATCGTCGAAGCAGCACTTGTGTCGGAACCTACCGACAAGCGAGGAAGCTACGAAGAGATTGATTTGGTAACTCCATATCTTATCGCTCTCAAATCGCTGGTGGATGAAGAGGCTATTCGAAACGCAGGCTTGCAGGTAGTTGTCGACCCTCTCTATGGGGCAGGACGTTTGCATTTAGCCGGGCTTTTGCGCGATCTAGGTGTTGAAGTGGTCGAAATCAACAACGCTGCAGACCCAACATTTAACGGACTCCATCCCGAGCCTATTCCACCTTGGATTAATAAAGGAATTGAAAAGGTTAAAGAACTTGGTTATGACGCGGGCTTCATTACTGACGGTGACGCCGATCGCATTGGGGCAATTGATGACCAGGGTAATTTTGTAAACCCGCACCGAATCATTACCTTGCTGGTTGCTCATCTCGCAGAAGACAAGGGACTAAACGGTCGCGTTGCAACCACCATTACTTCTTCCGCGCTACTAAGCCGACAGTGCAAGCGCTTGGATCTAGAGCTTGTTATGACTCCCGTTGGATTTAAGTGGATCTACGGCGAAATGGAAAAAGGAAACGTCATGATTGGCGGCGAAGAGAGTGGCGGCATTGGCATTCCTACTCACGTCAAAGAGCGCGACGGCTTGTTAATGGCTCTTTTGCTCACCGAAACTATGGCGCAGCGTAAGATGAGCCTTCGTGAGTTGGTCGATGACATGTTCGACAAGATTGGCAAGCTGGAATTCTCACGCAGGGGACTATCTTTGACCGAGACGGAAATGAAAAGTTTTCTCGAAACCATTATGCCTGCTAGCAACGAAGAGAGCATATGTGGCAAAAAGGTTCTCGATATCGACAGGCGTGACGGAATCAAGTATTACCTTGAAGACGATGCGTGGGTTATGATGCGTCCTTCCGGAACCGAGCCTCTGGTACGAATTTATGCAGAAGCCGAGACAAGCGAAGAGGTTGAAAACCTTCTTGATAAGGCGGAGTCCCTGGTGAAAGCTGGGGCGTAAGCTTCACGCTGCACCAAACTTATCTCGCAAGATTTATGACGAAAGCTTGGGTAGACTCTTCAAGAGAGCCCAAGCTTTTTGTTTGCTCTCGCTAGCGGCAATCATGCTCTCAAACGAAGAAAAGGCGCGGATTTCGCGGCCGTAGAGGCGCGAACGTTGATCGAGCGGAAGTTCACGTGCATAAGACTTTCCGCAAAGTGTTGCTGCTTCGGCGTCGGTTACAACGAGAATCGAAGGATCAAGCCCTTCAATCAGCGTGAGTAAATCTTTGCTCGAAAGAGAAAGGCCAGCATCGGCGGGCTGGAGACCTACAAAAGTACAGGCAAGCTTCCCGTAGCCAAGGCGAGAAAAAGAACTCTGTAAGGCTTTGCGAGCCTGGTCGCCAAGTGGTGTGGAAGATAAAATCACAATGAGTCCTTGGCGCTCCCCATCTAAATAGTTCTCAAAAAGAGCCCAGACGCTATCAAGCGTAGTCTCATACATGTTACTGTTTATAGTTTTTTTCACACCGCTCCTTGAACTCCGTCGTGCATCAGCGTATAAACAATGATAATACTAAACGTAGGCTAGGGTAAAGGAGACCTATTATGTGTACGAATGGTGTGAATACAAATCAATTCAAATCGATGCTTGAGCAGATGGATGATCAGATTGCTCTTAATCGTCGATGGGTTCATAAAATGTTTCATAGTGCAGATGAGGCTGGCTACGCCGAAACGGCAAAAACCATCAAAGAGGCTCAAAGCCTTCTCGATGATGTGCGTGCTTTGCTAACTGATGCTCAAGATGCCCTTGAAAAAGACGGAAGCGCAGCAAGCGGTGTGACCGTAGAGTTGGTTTAGTAGCATGAGCAACGACTTAATACGCTTTTCGGTTGCGATGCCTGAAGATTTGCTCGTAAGGTTCGACCGTTTGGTTGCTCGCAGAGGGCTTGCTAAAAATCGTAGTGAGGTCATTCGCGATCTCGTGCGCGAAGCCCTAGCCGAAGAAGATTGTGCCACGCCTGGCGCCGAGGTTATGGGAACGCTGACCATCGTTTTTGATCACCATGCTCACGATTTGCAGGACAAGCTGCATACCATTCAGCATGAGTACTACGATCTTATTGTGTGTTCCACGCACGTTCATCTTGATCAGCATAGTTGTTTGGAGGCAATTGTTTTGCGTGGCGAAACAGGAACCGTGCAAGATGTAGCAAATCTCATATTGGGAACTAAGGGTGTGAAAACCGGCAGACTGGCCTTAACCTCAACGGGCAAAGCGGTTCAGGCAAGTTAACTAAAGCGGTAGGAGTGTAAACCTTTTTGCAGGGGTGTGATAAAGCATCCTTGTGCAAGCAACTTTGCGATTGGCTTCGATAGGCGATTAGATTCCGAAGCAAGACGCGGGATGCAAGAATACAGAATTACCGAGTGAAGGATAGGCATGGATACAAAGGTTTTGTTGGGTCACGGGAGTGGCGGAACAATGATGAAAAGAATTATCGACGAGGTGTTTTTCGCTGCCTATGCAGGAGAAGAACTTCTTGTTGGAGACGATGCGGCAGTACTTCCTGGCCTTGGTGAAGGGGAGCGACTTGCCTTTTCGACCGATAGCTACGTGGTTACTCCGCAGTTCTTTCCCGGAGGAGATATCGGAAAACTTGCCGTGTGTGGAACGGTGAACGATGTCGCAACGAGTGGAGCGAAACCTCTCTATATTAGTTGCAGCTTCATTTTGGAAGAGGGTTTTCCTGTCGAGGATTTGAAACGTATCTGTACTTCAATTGCTCAGTCTGCAAAAGAAGCGGGCGTGCGAGTTGTTACCGGAGACACGAAGGTGGTTAACCATGGCTCTGGCGATGGCATCTTCATTAACACAAGCGGCATAGGTGTTGTGTCGCCAGGCATAAATCTTTCGGGAGCTCATTGTAAGCCTGGCGACAAAGTGCTTGTGAGCGGAACTCTTGGTGATCACGGAATTACAATCATGAGCTGTCGTGAATCTTTAGCATTTGAGGCTCAGATTGAATCCGATGCTGCGCCACTCAATCACATGATTGCGTCGGTGATAGAAGCGGCACCCGATACGCGTTGTTTTCGTGATCCCACTCGAGGCGGACTCGCTTCAACCCTAAACGAGCTAGCAGAGCAATCGCAGGTTGATATCCTTATTCGCGAAAATGATGTGCCTATAAAGCCTGCGGTAGTGGGGGCTTGTGAAATGTTGGGTTACGATCCTTTCCAGGTTGCAAACGAGGGAAAGATGGTGTGCGTTGTTGCTGCTAATCAAGCCGAGGCAGCTCTAGCCGCAATGCGTAAAAGTAAGTATGGGTCCGATGCGCAGATAATCGGTGAAGTAACAGAGATGCAAGAAGAACGCGGGCCGAAAGTGTTTCTCCGTACGGTGTTTGAGAGCACAAGGATACTCGATATGCTCGTGGGTGAGCAATTGCCGCGAATTTGCTAGAGACCGTTTTATGAGAGCGTTTTAGCGCCTAACTTGTGGGTGGAATTATGGTCAGTCAAGTCTAGTTCTGGTCTTGTTTTCTGGAGATAGCAGAGGCGTGTTTTTGGGCTGAGAGGGCGCAGATTTGGCTCGGTAATCGGCGATATGTAACCGCAGATTGGAAAATCGCCGAAAGCACTTGCATTTGCTGAATTGCGTGGTATCTTGCGCAAAGAAAGTTTTTAAGCAGGCTTGCTAGACGAGTTGAGCCAGCTTTGATAGTTGAGAAGGAGATTATTATGGCCCATCCGGTTATCGTAGCCGATGAGTGTATTGGTTGTGGCATTTGCGTTGATGCCTGTCCTCAAGAAGTGCTAGAAGTTGACGACGGTGTCGTAGTTGTCGTTAACGAAGATGCCTGCATCGCATGTGGCGATTGTATTGAAGAGTGCCCCATGGGTGCTATTCCAGAGGTAATCGAAGACTAGCGTTCTGCTTTTCGCATCTTGAGCTCCCGTGTTTATTAAAAATGCGGGGGCTTTTGTGTTTTCAGCTTCGCTGCTTTGCTGCCACAATCCCGCAGCCGTCCTGTAGCGAACGCTAGCGCCGAGGCAGCTGGTATTCTGCAGCGAACGCAAGCGCCTCAGTTGGAAACCCCGCGGCCGTCACCAAACCATCCCGCCACCAGAGCCTCGCGGCAAGCCTTCGCATTATAGCCGCAATCGCTCCGCCGCCAACGTACATGCTCGTACGTCCTATCGCTGCCTTCACGCTATAGCAGCTAACACACCATTGCAGTCCCGCGCCGCGGCTTCGTCTGAATTGCTTGCTGCTTCACAAATGGCGTGGCTTCAAACTCGCTCAAACCCAAGGAATCAAGTACGAAATTGCGTTTGCTTACTCTTTTTCAGGAGTATGAGGCGTCTCAGCTCGAGAGGTCACGCAACAAAAATACAACATACCTGGTCAAGCAGCAGTCGTCTTTCGGTTTATGCAGAGTGACTGCTTATAGTTACCTGCAAACGCAATTTCGTGCTGAAGAAATGCCTTCTCGAGGAGTTTCGCCATCCCGCGAAGAAAACTACCTCGCTGCGCTCGATGTGTCGCCACGGCAGTTCCTCATGCCAGCCTCTTTAGCGCGCTGAGATTCCGCGTCATCTCACGAGCTATCTTGCTCGGATATCCCATCACAGGTTTACCTGGGTCAAAATCAAGAGATTTTGGAACAAAACACGTTTCGCTTGCAGATTTGGGCGTAATTCAGCCTGTCTGAGGACGAGCGTCACACGGCGATACAGCATCATGCCAGGTCGCACAGCAGTGAGGTTTTGGGTGACGCGAAAAACTTGTCTCAATCTGCAAGCGAAACGTATTTTGTGCCGCGAGAAGGCATTTTCGCTCGATGTAGGCTCGCTGACTTGTCACAGAAGTGCGGCGGTTGCGACAAGCTGTGCTGCAGACATGCGGCGGCGGGCTTGGGGGGACGCGGCAAGCTGCGTCGTGGACTTGCGACGGGCTGGGGGTGCGCGCAGTGATATGGCACGGGCCTGCGGTGAGATGTGCCAGGAATCTACGAGGCTGGTTGGGAGTGCGTGGCAACCTGTGGCGATGCCTTGCGGTCACGAGTTAGGGGCACGCGGCCGCGGAGCCATGATAGTTGTAGCGAGTACTGTGCGTGGCAAGCTGTGGTGCAGACATGCGGCGGCGGGCCGGGAGTGCACCACGCCCGCACTCCGTATTCCGCAGCGATATTCTCTCCAGTGCACCCAGAATCTCCGCAGCTGCTAGCGCAGTCGCATGATTCCTGTCCGCGCCCCATACCTACAAGACTATTTCTAGCAAGCTGTTTTCTTCCTTGTCTTGCGTCAGATGCCACCCAATCGTTGTTGTTTCTTTCACAAAAGATTCGTCGTGTGAAACAAGCAATAGTGTGCAAGGACAGTCACGCAAAACACGCTCCATCGATTCAGTCGATAAAATATCAAGGTGGTTTGTAGGCTCGTCCATGATGATAATATCCGGATCGGTTGTCAGTCCAAAAGCAAGTATAAGCTTTCGGAGTTCACCTGGACTTACCATATCACCCTGCATCATCGCTTTTGGGTTTGAGTTTAGCTGCGCCACAATAGAATAAAGCAAGCCTTTTCGCTCGCTCGACAGCTCTTCGGATAGTTTAAGAATCTCGCGGCTCTGCTCCGCATTCAATTCCTGCGGGATATACACCACACGCAGATCTTCATCGATATGCTCAATGAGGTGACGCAGAAGTGTCGATTTTCCGCTTCCATTAACACCAGTGATGCCAATATGGTCAGTGTTGCCAACCATGAGGTCGGGAAACGAGAGCCTTCGCGATTCATTAAGCGGCAAGGACCCGCTTTCATAACGAAGAACAACTTTACGGTGCGCGGGGTGTGCTTCCATCCAAATGCAGCCATCGTAGTTCTTTTCGGTCTTGCTTTCTTCGACGCGCTTAGCTGCCCGATCGAGATGAGAGTCCATCTGTGTCGATAGCTTGCCACGCTTACCGTCTTGCCCGGTGAACACGGCTAGGCCAATCTTGGCTTTGGCATCGTGGTCTTTCGGGTCGATATTGCGAGCGCTCCGCCGTCCCTTAGCCTTGTCAGCCATTTCAGCACGCTGAACCTTTTCTTGCTTAAGACGCGAAAGGTTTCGGCGCGCATCACGATGTTCGCGTTCGTTAGTCAGTCGCTCCACCTCGGCCTGCTGGGCCCCCTGCGAATAGGAACCCGGTCTCATGAGTGCGGTTTGACCCCGCACAAAGATGCATTGATCAACCAGTGCATCGAGCAAAGTGCGATCGTGCGAGATGATGATGCCAATCCCTTTAAACGACTGCAGTGCACGCAATAGCACATCCTTGGTTGCTGCATCGAGATGGTTGGTGGGCTCATCAACCACTAACACGTCGCTTTCAAGCCATAGGGCAGTTCCAATCTGTAAGCGTTTTCTCTCGCCGTGCGAAAGGGTGTCGAAACGCCAGATCCAATCATCTTCGATACCCAAAACACCTTTGAGGAGAAGCGCTTCCTTGCCGTAGTCGCTCACGAAATCCATCCCAGCTTCGGGAGGAGTTTCTGTTTCTTGCAGACAATAAGCACTAACAAGCCGTGGCGAGACAAAACCCTCATCGGGCACCAAATCATTGCTTGCTATATGCGCCAAAGTGCTTTTTCCGCTTCCGTTATTTCCTACGATGCCGGTCCATCCTTGCGGAAAGGTAAGGGATGTATCGACAAAAACAGGGTCGATAGTGCCGGGGTAGGTATATGTTATGTGAGATAGATTTAACTGCATTAAGACCTCCTGAAAGAGGTCGTGAATATTGCTTGAACAAGGAATGAGGTAATTTTTTTACAGAAGATTCAGCAGGAAACCATGCACAAGCACTTATTCACGACACGTACATCGCGAAACCCAACTGTTCGCTAGGAACAATTACTAGTGTGCTTGCCTCATGCATTCTCCTAACTCGAGCCATTGCGCGCCACCGCTTTGGCGAAATATTACGAAGCCAGTATATCACAGACGCCACGACGCGTCGTTTTAGAAAGCTTAAGGTCTGAAGTAGAAAGTAACGTCATGGTTACGAGTTTATAAATTATACGAGTATCTGCATGACAAAACTTGACAATAGGGCACTTAGATTCTAAAGTAAGCCACATTGAATGACGCCACGAGCGTCTTCTTCGCTGTATAGAAGGCGAATTACTACGTAACGAATTCCTAGAGAGAGGAAGAAAGATAATGGCAAAAATCATAGGTATCGACCTAGGCACCACAAACTCCGCTATGGCAGTTATGGAGGGAAGCGAGCCAGAAATTCTGGTTAACGCAGAAGGCGATCGCACCACCCCTTCAGTGGAAGGCTTCCGTAAAGACGGCGAGCGCGTGGTAGGTAAAGCTGCAAAGAATCAGGCAGTAACCAATCCCGAAAATACGGTGTCTTCGGTAAAGCGCTTCATTGGGCGTTCTTATGACGAAACAAAAGACGAGCAAAAAACAGTCGGTTACGATGTTGAAAAAGGCAAGGACGGCCGTGCGGTTGTAGAAATCGAGGGCAAGGAATACACCCCAGAAGAGATTTCTGCAATGATTCTGCAAAAGCTCAAGAATGATGCCGAGAAACAACTTGGCACTACCGTCACGCAGGCGGTAATTACGGTACCTGCATACTTCAACGACGCGCAACGCCAGGCAACCAAAGACGCTGGCAAGATTGCTGGTCTTGAGGTTCTCCGTATCATCAACGAGCCAACCGCAGCAGCTTTGGCATACGGCTTGGACAAAACCAACAAAGATCAAAAAATCCTCGTTTTCGACCTCGGTGGCGGAACCTTTGACGTTTCCATACTCGAGCTGGGCGATGGCGTTTTCGAGGTTTGCGCAACTGCAGGCGACAATCGTCTCGGTGGAGACGATTGGGATCAGCGTGTCATCGATTGGCTTGCTGACAAGTTCAACAAAGACAACGGCATCGACCTGCGTCAAGATAAAATGGCTCTTCAGCGCCTGAAGGAAGCAGCAGAAAAAGCTAAGATCGAGCTTTCTTCAACCAGCCAAACAAACATCAACCTCCCCTTCATCACTGCAGATGCAAGTGGACCAAAGCACTTGGATTACACGCTTACTCGCGTTGAGTTCGAAAGCATTTCGAAAGACCTCCTTGATCGCTGCCGCAAGCCAGTTGAGCAAGCGCTTAAAGACGCTGGACTGAAAACCGGTGATGTTGACGAGGTAATTCTTGTTGGTGGATCTACGCGTATGCCTGCTGTGCAAGAGCTCGTAAAAAAGATTACTGGCAAAGAGCCCAACATGTCGGTTAACCCAGACGAAGTAGTTGCAATGGGCGCCGCTGTTCAAGGTGGCGTGCTATCAGGTGACGTAGAGGGAATCTTGCTGCTCGATGTAACGCCACTTTCTCTTGGTGTAGAAACCATGGGCGGCATCATGACCAAGATGATCGAGCGCAACACTACTATCCCAACGCGTAAAACAGAAATCTATTCGACAGCTGCCGATAATCAAACTTCGGTCGAGGTTCATGTTCTTCAGGGCGAGCGCGAAATGGCCGCTGGCAACAAAACCTTAGGTAAGTTCCAGCTTTCAGGCATTCCTGCAGCTCGACGTGGCGTTCCTCAAATTGAGGTTACCTTCGACATCGATGCAAACGGTATCGTAAACGTGTCTGCAAAGGATTTGGGCACGGGCAAGCAGCAGCAGATCACCATCTCCGGCTCTACCGCGCTCAACGATGATGAAGTCGATCGCATGGTAAAAGACGCAGAGGCTCACGCCGAGGAAGACGCAAAGCGTCGTGAAGAGGTTGAGGTCCGCAACAATGCCGATGCTCTTGTTACGGCAACCGAACAAACACTGAGCGAGCTGGGCGACAAGGTTCCTGCCGAAATCAAGACAGACGCTGAAGATGCAATCGCTGAAGCAAAAACTGCGCTTGAAGGTGAAGACATCGATGCCATTAAGGCCGCAACCGAGAAAATGCAAAACGCTGGTTACAAGCTTGCCGAAATTGTGTATTCCGCCGAGGGCGAGCAGGCTGGCGATGCAGCAACCGCAGCCGAGGAAACTCCTTCCGACGATACCATCGAAGCCGATTACGAGGTTGTCGATGAAAAAGACGAAGAAGGGAAATAAACATGGCAAGGCCTGGAAAAGATAAGAGCGCAAGCTCTGCAGAAAAGGCTCAGGCTACCACCATTCCCATCGAGGGTTCTGACGCAAGTTCCGTAGATGAGACCTCCAACTCATCTACGGATAGCGGGAAGAATGCAAGCGAGCTAACTCCCGAAATTATCGAGGAAGCGTGTGCCGACGCAGAAGCAAGCACCGACGAGCTCGTGAAAAAAGCCGAAGAAGAGATGATGGAGTGGCGCGATAAATACATGCGACTCCACGCTGAGTGGGACACTTATCGCAGGCGAACAGCCGAGCAACGAGTCGAAGAACGCGCGCAAGCTACGGAAAAACTGGTGTCGGCTTTGCTCCCCGTGATTGATGATTTCGAGCGAACAATCAATTACGCCGAAACGAATGGTGATACAGGCTTGATCGACGGAGTGAAGGCGGTACACGCAAAACTCGTCGATACGCTGATTAAAGAAGGTGTTGAAATAATCAACCCGGAAAACGAAGCTTTCGACGCCCTTGAGAGTCAAGCGATAAGTTCTCTCGAAGACGTTTCAGTTCCTGATGAAACCGTAGTCGAAGTTTTTCAGAAAGGCTACAAAATGGGTCGCAAGGTGCTCAGACCTGCTATGGTAAAAGTTGCGACCGGCGGACCAAAGCGTGAGGTCCCAGAGAATGTCGAGCAAGAAAAATAAAGTATTCACTACGCCTGTTTGAGGGCGTTTAGAACAAAAGAAAGCGAGGTGGAACGTATGGCAGCATCAACCCCCGATTACTATAAAACGCTAGGCGTTCCACGCAACGCTAAAGCAGATGAAATAAAAAAGGCCTATCGCAAGCTCGCACGCCAGCATCACCCAGATACAGGCGGCGATGAAGCAAAGTTCAAAGAAATCAGCGAAGCTTACGAGGTCCTGTCCGACGATAAAAAGCGCGAAATGTATGATCAGTACGGAACTGCCAACGAAAACCAAGTTCCACGCGGTTGGGGAGGCTCTGTTGAGGGCAATCCATTCGCAGGCGGAGGTTTTGGCAGCTGGGCTGATATTCTAGAAAATCTTCGCGGCGCCGATGGCTCCTTCGGGGGCGACTTCGACTTCACGGGCGGCGGCTTTAATAACCGCTATCAGGCACGTCCGCAACGCGGGCAAGATATGAATGTAACGCTCAAAGTAAGCTTTGAAGAGGCCTTCCGTGGTGCGGAAAAGCGCGTCAGTGTGCGCATCCCGGGTAAAAGCGAAAAAGAAACCTTCGATGTGAAAGTTCCTGCTGGAGCAGTTGACGGAGGCCGTCTACGCTTCAAGGGAAAAGGTGGCCTTGGTTCGAATGGTGGGCAAAACGGCGATCTGCTAATTACCACCAAGATTGAGCCGCATAGCTATTATGCGCGAAAAGGCGCCGATGTCTTGATCGATTTGCCAATATCAATCGCGGAAGCTGCATTGGGTGCATCAATTGTTGTGCCTGCGCCCGACGATACAAAAGTGCGTGTGAAGATACCTGCAGGAACGCAAAACGATACAGTGCTCACCATTAAGGGCAAGGGCGCCCCGAAGGTTAAGGACAAAACGAACGAATCGGGCGACCTCAAAATTAAGGTGAAGGTAATCGTTCCCCAAGAAATTAATGACGAACAGCGTAGCGCCTTGGAAGCATTCCAGGCGGCAGATAACGAGAACATTCGGAAGTGGTAGATCCTGGTCATCGGCCTAATCTACCCGAAAAGAGAGCCTTGCACTCCTGGGTATGTGCAGGCGCTCATCAAGGAGTTAACGATGAATGATAGAAATAAGCCACTTTACATGATTAGTGTTGCCGCTGATCTGGCAGGAGTTCATCCGCAAACATTAAGAATATATGAGCAAAAGGGACTTGTCTCGCCACAGCGAACACAAGGCAATACACGCATGTATTCACAAGCCGATATTGAACGCCTCGAGCTTATAAATGAGCTAACGAGTGAAGGAATCAACCTTGCCGGAGTAATTCGCATTCTCGACTTACAAGGAAGACTTAACGAGAGAGATTCAGAGCTTGATGATTTGCATAAAAAGGTGCGTCGTCTGGCTGACCGCGTCCACGAGATGGAAACGCGAGAAAGCGTGAATGCTTTGGTAAGAAGAGAAACTCCAGGAACTCTTCGTCGTCTTACGTGAGTTCGGGTTTTGAAGTGCAGGACGTGAGTTATACCAAGAACTGGGTTTTAGATGCACCCTTTCTGCTTTGAAGAGCTAAGCACGGCAGCAAATACCTATGGTGACGTGCACGAGCTAAGAAGTTTTTCATGAGCGATGTGGGTGGAGCAAAAGCCCGACAGGAGGAACTATGAGATTAGACAAACTAGCTTTGACTGCGCAAGAAGCGATTCAGCAAGCTGTGTTTATCGCAGCAGAAGAAGAAGCCTCCTCAGTCGAACCAATTCATATGCTAAAGGCGCTTTTAACAGCCGACGAGAACAATCTCTCAGCGATAATCAAGCGTATTGGCGCCGATCCGGCTCAGCTGCTTAGCAATGTTGATGAAGAAATGAAACGAAGCCCAAAGGTTTCGGGGCAATTTGCCTCTCAGCCAGGACAGGCTTTCATGAAGATAATTGATAATGCGGTGAAAATTGCCGAAAAACTCGGCGATAGCTATGCCACCAGCGAGCATCTTTTAATTGCGCTCGCTGAAAGCAAAAGCTCCGCAGGCAAGATTTTGGAGTTGGCGGGAGTCACGCGCAAAAACATCGAGTCGGCTTACGAGGAGTTGCGTGGCACGACACGCGTAACCGATGCAGAAACAAAGGCTCAGTTTGACACCCTTGAGCAATACGGGCAGAACTTGACTCAGCAGGCGCGCGAAGGAAAGCTCGACCCGGTCATCGGCCGCACCGAAGAGATTCGGCGAACCATTCAGGTTCTTTCGCGTCGTACCAAGAATAACCCGGTTCTCATTGGCGAGCCAGGAACAGGAAAAACCGCAATTGTTGAAGGGCTTGCACAGCGCATCGTTGCTGGCGACGTGCCTACGTCGCTGAAAGATCGCGAGATTATTACACTCGACATTCCTGCGATGCTGGCTGGAGCAAAATACCGAGGCGAATTCGAAGATCGCCTGAAGGCTGTATTGCGTGAGGTGAAGGAAAGCGACGGGCAGATTCTCCTGTTCATCGACGAGCTGCACATAATCGTGGGTGCTGGCTCTACGGGAGACAGCACCATTGATGCGGGCAATATGCTTAAGCCAGCCCTCGCACGTGGCGAGCTTCATGCTATCGGCGCAACAACTTTGGACGAGTATCGCAAGCACATCGAAAAAGATGCGGCACTCGAGCGACGCTTCCAGCCTGTGTTGGTGGGCGAGCCAAGCGTTGAAGACACCATTGCCATTCTGCGCGGCCTGAAAGAGAAGTATGAAATCCACCATGGCGTGCGCATCACCGATTCTGCAATCGTGGCGGCTGCCGAGCTCTCGAACCGCTACATCGCAGACCGTTTTCTTCCAGATAAGGCAATCGATCTTATGGATGAGGCAGCGAGTCGTCTGCGTATTGAGATTGACAGCATGCCCGAAGAAATTGATGCTGCCGAGCGCAAGCTTACCCAGATGCAGATTGAAGAGCAAGCGCTCATGAAAGAAGAAGACGAGCCAAGCAAAGAGCGTCTTGAGATTCTTCGTCAGGAGATAGCTGCTGCTCAAGAGAGTCTTGATAAGCATAAGGCCGAATGGCAAAACGAAAAAGATGTCATCGTAAGCGTGCAAGAACTAAAAACCGATCTTGAGGCAGCACAGCTAGAGGAAGAGCGGGCAACCCGCGAGGGCGATTTGTCGAAAGCTTCCGAACTGCGTTATGCACGTATTCCCGAGCTTCAGGCAAAGCTTGACGAAGCCGAGCGTGCACTCAACGAAAAGCAAGATTCCGGAGCCATCCTGAAGGAAGAAGTTTCGAGTGATGAGATTGCCGAAGTTGTTTCGGTATGGACGGGCATTCCTGTTTCGAAGATGATGCAGGGAGAGATGGCGAAGCTGGTCAATCTCGAGGATAAGCTGCATGAGCGCATTGTTGGTCAGGACGAAGCAGTAAAAGCGGTTGCTGGAGCCATCAGGCGAAACCGTGCTGGTTTAGGCGATCCAGGTAGACCAATTGGCAGCTTTTTGTTCCTAGGACCCACCGGCGTTGGTAAGACTGAGCTAGCAAAAGCGCTTGCCGAGTACTTATTCGATAGCGAGAAATCGATGATTCGAATCGACATGAGTGAGTACATGGAGAAGTTTTCTGTTCAGCGCCTCATTGGAGCACCTCCTGGATATGTAGGCTATGACGAGGGCGGTCAGTTAACCGAGGCGGTGCGACGTAAGCCATATTCGGTTATTTTGCTGGATGAAATCGAAAAGGCTCACCCGGATGTGTTTAATATCTTGCTGCAAGTTTTAGATGACGGACGATTGACCGATGGGCAAGGTCGCGTGGTCAATTTTAAGAATGCGATAGTCATCATGACCAGCAATGTGGGCAGTCAGTTCATTCGCGAGTTCACCGAGATGGACGATGAAAAATCGCGCCAGACTGCCATCGATGGCGCTCTGCGTGCAACCTTTAGGCCGGAGTTCTTGAATCGTATTGATGACATCGTCGTGTTTAACACGCTTAACATGACAAGCATCGAGCCTATCGTTGACCTGCAGCTTGAGGTGGTTCGCAAGCGTCTGGCAGAGCATCATATTACGCTTGAAGTAACCCCTGCTGCGATGGAGCGCTTGAGTATTGATGGCTATGATCCAGTGTTTGGTGCGCGCCCGCTCAAGAGGCTGATTCAGCATGTTGTGGTTGATGCGGTTGCGGAAAAGATTGTTGCTGGAGCAGTTCACAATGGTGCGCGTGTAATTGTTGATATCAACGATTTGGGCGACTACAGTTGCTCGGTGCTTCCGCCTGCATAAGCGCAGCTCGCAGAAGCGTAAGTAGACATAAAGAAGAACGCCTGGAAATCCACCCAGTTCAGGCTTTCTAGCCTAAGCAAACGGCCGGTCTTCCGGCCGTTTCGCGTGCGCGGGCGTGGTGCTCGCAGTTGTTGCGGGTTGAGCGCGCCCGCCCGCGCTGCACACGCCTAACCCGCAGGTCGCCGCTCGCGCACTCAACCTGTCCGCGCGTCGCTGCCCGTGCCCAGCCCGCAACCCGCGCGTATCGCCGGCCCGAAGGTCCCGACTGCCACGCACTTTGGCTCCACCAGCCGCACCCCGCGCGCGTACCGCCGGCCCGAAGGTTCCGACTGCCACGCATCCTGTTACATTCCACGCACTCCCCAAGGTCGACCACCCGCACAGCCCACAACTTAAGTCGGCGACTATATTGAGCACTCGACTGGTGTAAGTCTCTCGTTTTGATCTGTGTTTGGCAAAAAATCGAGAAAGTGCGAGGTTTAAACCAGATGAAACTGCCAGAAACGCTGTATTTAAATCCGGGCGGAGTCCTTTGCACAGAATTTTCGCGCACTATCGAGCTTCTTATCCAAGCTGGGTTCCATTTCTGCAACTTGGCTTTGCTTCTAACACGATGGCAAGAAAAGGTCTGGGGTGTGACAAAAATCTACCCACGAAGAATCTGCGTTGAGGAGAAAGTTTTATAGCGGGGTGGGAGCATGTCAAAACAAACAAAATCAATTTCACAAAGAGTACGCTTACCAAACGAGCTATCCTTGGCTTTTAGAACCAAGCAATTCTTTTCGAAGTGCTTGGCGGGCTTGAGGAAATCCAGCCTCAGGAAGTCGTAGCCGTTTCCCAAGTCGCTTTGATAACCTGTTAGCAAAGTCATCTAGCATGCGAACATCTTTCACTTGATCCCAGGTTACGGTAAGTACGGTTATTTTGATATACATGAGGTCGAGCCTTCGACAAGAGTCATACACAATCCGCTCCTCACCTGTATGAAACTGGTTGCTATCATATTCAACCGCTAGTCGAGTTTTCGGCCAATACAGATCGCATACATAGAACTCAGCAGAGAAATCATAGTGTTTTCTGTAGGGTAAATCGATTCGATGGTTGAGCGAGGGTTTTGGCAATCCATACCCACCCAACCTATAAGGAAGACAGAGCAGCATAGTTAAGGTTGTCTCCATTGGCGAAGCGGAATTCTCGAGGACAAAAGAAAGTGCTCGTAGAGCTTTACGCTTACCATGAAAATTCTGCATTTTTGAAACAAAAGCTTTCAGACGGGAGACGGTAGTTAGTGGTTTTGCTTTATATATTGCTCCACGAAAAATGTCATAGATGCCACAAAGCTCGAAACCAAGCTCTATAAGCTTTGGGATTGATAAAGTTTTTGCCATTAACGCAAAACAAAATTCTGGTGAAACTACGTAGAATCCTTTTCCAGAGTCAAGAATAGTGCCCTTGTGAAGGGGTCCATTCCAGAGATGACTGGTAAGGGTTTTGGAATTGCGACGAGCAGATTTTCCTGTCGTTAGAACATGAAGAGGAAGATCAAGTCGAGAAAGCGCTTCCTTTTCATTCGCGGTCAGTTTTGGGGGCTCCGAAAAAAGACGGCGAGCATACAAAACGCTTTCATGAGAATGAGGCATATGTCTCACGACGCGCCAGTATTGAAGAGCTGATATGTGGCTTAGAACAATAGTCATGAACTTAAGATAAATGGTGATTGCTACAGAAAACATGCATAGGTTTGACCACATCCATACAGATTTACTACAAGCCTAATCAGGGGCAGAAAAAAGAAATATAAATATTTTGCAATGTGCGTAAACTGTGCGGGCCAACAAGAAACTGAACCACCTCGCAACCCGCACGAGCATTCTGTTAACAGTATTCGCAGCTCGGATCCAGCCCGTGTCTTCCGTCATGTCTGCCCCCATGCTCGCAGTCTAAGTAAACCTTGTACTCTGCTCTGCACCGTCTCGGCGCAGCTAAACCTGTGCTCATGCTAGTGTTTTGCATCTCAGACCTACGAACAGGTAGAGCACTAGATGTAAGGTGAGTCTTTCGTTTTGGTAGGCTGTTGGTAAAAAATTGAGATAGTGCGCGATTCTAGACAGAAGAAATGCGCTAGAGTTGCTGTTTCAGAGCTAAACGCGGCTCTGAGCATAGAATTTTCGCGCACTATCGAGCTTTTTATCCAAGTCGCTACGTTTTCGCCCAACCCGCGCGCCGCGAGCAACTCGCAACCCGTCCCCGCGCGCCGCACGCCGCACCGCTCGCGCGCCGCGCGCCGCAACCGCCCGCCGCCGCGCACGCCCCCGCGCCCAACCCGCAACCCGCAACTCGCGCGCTCAACTCGCGCGCTCAACCCGCACGCCACCGCTCCCAACCTGCCGCCGCGCACGCCGCCGCGCGCGCCACCGCGCCCAACCCGCAACCCCCCGCCGCGCCCCGCAACCTGCATCAAAGTCGCTGCACAAGCGCAAACTCAACACCGCTCAGCAACAGGTGTATTCTCAATAGGCGTTTTATACTAAAATACCTGCATGAGAAGAGCACGCAGACAAATCGAGCACGACCCCAAAACTCCTTTGATAGGCATGACAGCCATCGTACTAACTGTGGTGTGCTTTTTGCTCCTACTCGCTCTCATTATCGTGCTTACAAGGTTGGCGCTCGGCTAATGCAAACTCAGGACAACTAATATGTGGAAGAGTTTCTCCCTATATGACGTGCGTGTTATCGGGCACTACCTGGGTATTCTGATCCTGTTTTCGTCGTGCGCTTTGCTCGTACCTTTTCTTACGGCGCTTATCTGCCAAGAATGGGAACCGGCGGCTCGCTACCTGCTCACTATAGGAATCGCCCTCATCATTGGGTCGGGCTTGCGATTTTTGCGCATCGATCTCGGAAAACTCAATCGCCAACAAGCGCTTGCCGTTACGGGTCTTTCGTGGATTGTGCTCGCCTTTGTTGCTTCAATTCCGCTATTTCTCTCGGGAAACTACGCAAACTACCTTGACGCACTCTTCGACGGAGTGTCTGGGCTTACCACCACCGGAGTCTCTCTCGTTCAAGACCTCGACCACATCTCAAACGCCGACAACATGTGGCGCTTCGTTATGCAGTTTGCTGGAGGTTTGGGATTAATCGTCGTGGCGCTTTCCTTCGGCCTTTTCGGAAAACGAGGAAGCGCAAATCTGTACTCGTCCGAAGGGCGAAGCGAACACGTGCTTCCAAATATCCTCGACACTACGCGCACTATCGCAAAAATCTCGCTCGTGGTTATTACGATTGCGACAGCCATTATGACAGTGCTGTGCCTGTTTTTAGGTATCGAACCTCTTCGCGCGGTTTTGCATGGTTTCTGGCTTTCGATATCTGGATTTATGACGGGCGGCTTCGCTCCGATGAGCGGGTCGGCAATGTATTATCAATCCTTTGGCATCGAGGCAGTTCTCATGATCCTCATGGTCTTGGGCTCGATCAGCTTTGTGCTTCATGCCGAAATATGGCGCGGCAGGGTTCAGGCTTTCTTTAAAGACATCGAAATCCGCACCTTATTCATCTGGCTGATCTGCATGACCTTTGTGTTTGCCGCAGCGCTTGCCGTAAGTATTAACTTTTCAGACCTGGGCGCTATGCTTCGCCGTGGCTTGTTCATGGTGGTTTGCTCGTTTACCACAAGCGGATTTCAAAACATTACGTCTAACCAGCTCGATACCGTATTTACTTCGGGTGCCTTTCTTACGCTTGCCATGATTATGGCGGTAGGCGGAAGCGCCGGAAGCACATCGGGTGGTATTAAGCTGCGCCGCATTGGCATCATTGCTAAATCAATCGTTGCAACAATTAAAGAAACGCTTTCGCCAGATTCGGCGCGCATCGTAGTGGATTATCAGCATGTGCAGCGGCGACTTGTCTCGCCAGAGGTGGCGAAAGAAGCCATGACCGTGTTCACGCTGTTCATAATTACCTACGCCATCGGTGCCCTCATTGGAATTGCGCACGGCTACGAAGCCACTCATGCAATTTTCGAGTCGGTAGCTATGACCAGCAATACAGGCATTACTTCTGGTATCACCACGGCAGGCATGCCTTCGAGTCTTGAAGTGCTCTACATTTTCCAAATGTGGGCAGGCCGTCTAGAATTCGTGACATTGCTCGCACTAATCGTCGAGGTTGTTGTATCGTTCAATCCACGCCGCATTTACGAAAAGAAGCTGGAGAAATAAACTCGGTGGCAACGCACAAGACATTTCAGCCAAATCGCTTACTAATATATATAGTAGTTGCAAGTGCGTTGTTCCTTTGCGCGCTCCTGGGCGCGCCTGCCACAGCGCACGCCGAAGACGACAACGCTATCAACTCGCAACAACTGCCCGATAGCTCCTTTATATACGACACCAGTATCGTCGAAATCAGCAAGGCTGATGCCTACTTCGATAATCAGACCGTGCAAGTGGTTGGAGAAGTGGTGGGCGATAGCCTTAACGCAGGCCCTAATAATGAGTACCGCTGGATCACCCTTCTTTCGGAAGATGCCGATAGCAACGCGAGCGTTACTGTGTACATGAGTGCGCTTGAGGCAGAAAAGATTGACACCTTTGGGAAGTATGGCTCAACCGGAACTAAGCTGCGAATAAATGGAACCTATCATTTGGTATGTGCCGAACACGAAGGCATAAGCGATATTCACGCAGATCAAGTTTCGGTAACCGAAGCCGGAAGACAGAATCCCGAAGCACTCGATTTGTACGCCTTTATTCCAGGTGCAGTAGCCGTACTCGTGGGGCTCATCTTAGTCCTCGTGTTCTCGCGACTTCACGAAAAGAGGCGCTGATGGTGCGCGGCCGCGTGATTAAGCTTGATCGAGGCTTTCCTCTGGTGCTCACCCAAGACGGGAAGAAGTATCGCTGCAAGCACGCAACCGCGCTCGTTAAAGAGCAGCAACAACGCGCCGTGATAGGCGACTGGGTCGAGCTTGATATCCCTGAAGGCCACGACAAAGCCATTATCGAGAGCATCGTGGATCGGAGAAACAGTCTGGTGCGAAAAGACCCAGCGGAGCAAACACTTTCGCAGGTGCTGGCCGTAAACTTCGATATTGTTTTCATCGCTCAGCCACTATCCGATATTAATCTTCGCCGCCTAGAGCGCGAGTTGGTTATTGCGCATGAAACTGGCGCCGAAGTAATCATCTTGCTCACTAAGGCCGACCTCGCCTGTAACGAAGCAGAGGTCGAGGCCACCGTGGCACGCGTGCAAGAACTTCTAAACGATGAGATTCTTCTAGTTGTATCTTCTGAGGACGCAGCGAGTATCGAAGCAGTGCGTAGGCACCTTCCCGAAAACAAGATTGCGGTGCTCATCGGTAAAAGCGGCGTTGGGAAATCAAGCTTGGTTAATTTGTTAGTGGGAGAAGAAATCCAAGACACTATGGCCGTGCGCGAAACAGATGGTCGCGGGCGCCACACTACCGTCAGTCGCGAGATGATCGAAATTCCTTCCGGAGGCGCAATTATCGACATGCCGGGAGTTCGTGGACTAGGATTGTGGGATGCAGACACTGGTCTCGAAACAGCGTTCGCTGACATAGAAGAGCTTGCGCAGCAATGCAAGTTTCGTGACTGTCGTCATGGGGAAGAGCCGGGATGCAAAGTGCGCGAGGCCTTCGAAGATGGGGTGCTAAGCGAGGCGCGATTGAGCTCATATCGGGCACTCAAGCAAGAAACGGAAGATATCAAGGAGCGTAGGCGCGAAAATGCCCACGCTCAAAAGAGAGCCGTTCGCGGGTCCCGAACGACCGTTCACCGAAAACAGAAATAAAAAGTTTAAAAAGTGTCGCTTTTTACAAAAAAGTATTCCCTGAAGCAAAAAATTTCGCCAGCAAAGTTTCGCTGAAAATCAAACAAATGTGCTCTCGACAGGACAAACTAAATGTTGGGTATGATATGCCATTTTCTTATTTTTGATTGCTAAATGTTGGGGGTCAGCCTATAGCGTGCCCCAACCTCTCTTGAAGCACCGAAAAAGCACCACGAATCAAAGGCGTTGTACGTAACGTTTTTGTTACGTGAAAAGGTGTTTCATTAGGAGCTTTTCTGTGACATCCTATGAGCAATTCTATGGGTGGAATTGTGCTTTTAAGCAAAACAAATATTGGAAAAGGTGTCGGATAGGGTGTCCGACAGGGGTAGGTGATTCATATGAGTTCCGTAGGGAAGTCTATCAACTCAACTAAGTCCACAAGGACGAAGTTCCTCGCAGTCTTCATGTCTGTGTTGCTAGTGCTAACGATGTTTAACATCTCAGCATTTGCTACCGGCGATGGCGCGGTCGAGGAAGAAACCACAACGGGTACCGAAGCCGGTGTCGAAGCTACAGTGGGGGGTGGACAACAATCCCCGGCGGGTGTTGTTACGCAACAAACTCCTGCACCTGTTGCTGAGCCAGTGCAGACACCAACACTGCCTTCTTCGTATGCAGTGACTTTTGACGTTAAGGATTCTTGCGTCGAAATTGGTGAAGATCCTGCAAACAGGCAAGAGCTTTCTGGTACTACGGTAAATGTACCTGTCAATAAAGATTTGGTATTTACCGCAACCCCCAATACTAATTATATAGATACGGTAGTTACCGTAACCTCTGGGGGCAACCAAGTGCCTTACGTTAAAGAAGGCGACACCTACACCATTGCTAGTTCTTATATTACTAGCGATAGCATAAAGGTTGAGGTTGTCTCTTCAGCAGATCCAAATGCAAGCGGAGAGTCTAGCGCTGCGCAACCAATCAATGGAAATCAAGTTGAAGTGGTGGGGCAAGAAATTACTCCTAATAACTTCAACATCATGGGCGCGCCGCTTGCTCCAGCGAGTAGCTCCATAATCAATGGTTCTATCGACTTACTCTATGAGCCAAGTGCAACCAATCCAAGCCCCGACAATGGAAATATCATCCACGACTCCGGCAACTCCATCACTGCTAAGTTAGACCTTGAGTTGATTGGAGCAGCGGGAGAAACCTTCATTATTGCAGTTCCTGTTGCTAACGACGGTGCTTCAGTTGGGTTTACTGTAGTTCAGGGCGTGAGCCATGGCGTTGTTGACAGCTCACTTCTCCCAAGCCTTGATCAGAGTTACAGTAAGTATGCGGTAGCTGTAATCACGAAGAATAACGCGTCTACCATCCACCAGTTGCTTACCGCAACATTTGCTTATCCAAGTCTTACCACCGCAGCTGGTTCTTCACAACCAGTTATTGGGTACTTATTAAAGGGAACCGATGTTGCACCTGAGGGTTCAACAGATTCTGGCATTCTCGGTCTTGGTCGTTGGGTCGATACCAGCTTTGACTCTGGCATGACCCCCTGAATCTGATCCAACCCCAGTGTTAGGAAATAGATAGAATTCGACACTGAAGGGAAAGGACCAGACAATGAAAAAGACACGCTACACCACAGAGCAGATCATCATGAACCTG
>JBMNSJ010000012.1:0-46709 GCA_050945135.1 Raoultibacter sp. | reverse complement strand
CTCTGTGGTGTAGCGTGTCTTTTTCATTGTCTGGTCCTTTCCCTTCAGTGTCGAATTCTATCTATTTCCTAACACTGGGGTTGGATCAGATTCAGGGGGTCATGCCATCTGTAACACGCCCTCAAATACAGAGTAGCTACAAAATGGAGCAAGTCGCAAAGATTATTGCCAATGATACTGGCAAAAGAATACGTTATGTTGAACCAGAATTCTCTCATGCACGGTTGCGTTTGCGTGAATTCTTATGCTTGCCAGATATCTATGAATAGAGGTGTGTGTCTTAGCGTTGCCTCACTTTTCTCAGTTTTATCTTAATTTTTGGTAGAGACGGCCCCTAGTCCGGATTCTTCTGAAGCTTCGCACGAGAGATCGATGCTCTCCGCTATCATTTCCTTGGAAAGAGCCAGGTCACAGAATAACAGCAGACGAATCGGGTGCTCGAAGCGGCTTAGAAAACCGGAATAGGAGCCATCTCTACCTCAAACAGTCAAATCTCAAAAAAGTATGGGCTGAATCACTCTTATTTGAAGCTTCGAGCTAAAACCAAAGAAATACCGCCCGGCAAAAAAGGCCTGACAGAAGTGACGCATGAGCACAACACAGCACCGCACCGCACGGCTCAGGTCTAAGCTCGGAGCTAGAAAAGTCCGCACGTATAAAAGAGATAGCCGAGTGCTGCCAGCCACGCAAGCGCAACAAGAATGCGCACAACCGTTGGTACGCGAAGCTCTTTAGCAGGTAGCATAAACATAGCAATGAGGCCTCCGAGTGCTCCACCCAAATGCCCACTGATGGAAATGCCAGGAACCAAAAAGGTGTAGGCAATGTTTACGACGATAATACCAAGTACCCCTTTGCTGATTTGCATAAAGTAATTCCTATTTCCTTTATGCAAAACACCCAGTAAAGCAACAGCTACAAACAGGCCAAACACGCTTGTTGAGGCACCTGCAGAAATCGTTGCTACACCCGTAAAAAAGACATCATAGACATAGCTTGCAGCGTTGCCGGTGATACCTCCTATGAAATACAGGAGCAAGAAATTTCCTTTTCCAAGCACTCGCTCAAGTAGGCCACCAACGCTATATAGTGCCACCATATTAAAAGCAATATGCATAATATCGAGATGTAAAAACATGGGCGTCACAAATCGATAGAGGTCAGCTGCCGATTGAATAGCGGGAGCATACATTGCGCCCATGGAGTAAAGAACATTCACAGAAATGCTGGCACTAAATCCAGATAGCACCACTTCAACAAGGTATACAGCAATACTAATAGCCATCAAAACAAGGGTCACAATCTGATGTCTATTCTTATCAAGAAAGCTTGGCTTGCTGTCTGCCAGAAGCTTCTTTAGCTGCTTATCGTCGATAACTTTTCTTGGCTGTTCTGGCATAAAGTCACACTATACTTCTAAAAAAGCAGCTGTTGTTGCCTGTATGACAGGCTGGTCCAGCAGGAGCAATTACGGCAAGCAGGCAATCTTGATCGCAATCGTATTTGAGCTCAAGAAGCTTTTGCGTGTTGCCACTTGTTTCTCCCTTATGCCAGAGCTCGTTGCGCGAGCGGGACCAGTACCACATGCTGCCGCTTTCAACAGTAAGGGTGAGCGACTCTTTGTTCATCCAAGCCATCATCAAAACTTCACCTGTACGAAAGTCTTGTGCGATACAAGGAATAAGTCCCGCAGAATCGTATTTTAAATCTGGTAGTTCAGTTGTCATCTTTATATCCTTCGCCTGAGCCACTAAAGCCTAACGGGAATACCTTGCACTTGCATGTATTCCTTAACCTGCCTGATGGTTAATTCGCCAAAGTGAAAGACCGATGCCGCGAGTACCGCATCTGCCTCCCCTTCTAGAATACCCTCTGCAAAATGCTCGAGCGAGCCGACGCCACCTGAAGCAATAACCGGGATTTCTACCGAACGAGCAACTGCGCGTGTAAGCGCGCAATCAAAACCATCGCGACTGCCATCTCGATCCATCGAGGTTAGTAGTATTTCTCCCGCTCCTCGACGCGCGGCTTCTTGAGCCCACTCAACCACATCAAGGCCTGTTGCCTTTCGACCCCCGCTCACATACACTTCCCATTTATTGGGGTTGCCAGCCACACTTTTCGCGTCGATAGCACACACAATTGCTTGCGTTCCGAAGGCGGCGGCAGCAGTCGTGAGAATTGAAGGATCAGCAACAGCAGCCGAATTAATAGAAACTTTGTCAGCTCCTGCCGCAATCATTGCACGAATGTCTTCGACACTACGAAAGCCTCCTCCCACACAATACGGAAGATGCAGCTCTTCGCTTGCTCGACTTGCCATATCTATGGTGGTTTTTCGGCCATCTGAAGTTGCTGTTATATCAAGAAAAATGACTTCGTCAGCTTTTTGCTGATCGTAGCGTTGAGCTAGCTCGATTGGGTCGCCCGCGTCAGTAAGGTTTACGAAATTAACTCCCTTAACTACGCGCCCATCTTTTACATCCATACATGGAATGACTCGCTTTGTTAACATAATGAACTTCCTTCAGACGGTTTCTGATTAGCTAGAGTCTCAACAGCTTTTCTTGTTGCCTCTTCACATGCTCGTACACCTTCGGCAACGTCAAGAGTTTTTTCATACACAGCCCGCCCAGCGATAACGCCTTCGATAGAAAGGGCCACTTCGCCTAAACGCAATATATCATCGATGCTCGCAACGCCCCCCGAAGCGGTTACCGGGTTTCCGAAAGCCTCAGCTATCTGCACATAAGGCGCTACTTCAATGCCTGTTTGCATTCCGTCGCGGCTGATGTCGGTATAAATAAGATGCTTATACCCCATCTGTGCCACTTGAGCGACCAGGGATTCAGTCGAAATACCTGAACCATCTTGCCATCCAGCAATCGCCACCTCACCAGCTCGCGCATCAATGCCTGCGGCCAGAAGATCTTTGTACGTTTCGATGGCGGCTTGAGCAAACTCCTTATCCTTCACAAGACTCGTGCCCAACACAACTCGATTCACGCCCGCCTCATGATAGCGTGCAATAGTGTCTAAGTTCCTGACACCTCCCCCAACCTCCACCTGGAGCTGGGTATTTGCAAGAATACGCTCAATTATCGCTATATTTTCTGGCACTCCTGAGCGAGCCCCATCAAGATCAACCACATGAATCCAGCTGGCTCCAGCTTCTTCGAAAATCTGCGCCTGGTATACCGGATCCTCATGATAAATCGTAGCTTTGCTGTAATCGCCTTTTGCTAGACGAACTGCCTTACCATCAAGGATGTCAATTGCGGGTAATAGATACATAAATCCTTATGCCCCTTTCGCGATTTCAAGAAAATTTCGGAGCACACGCGCTCCAGCATCAGAAGACTTCTCGGGATGAAACTGCACCCCAAAAGCGGTATCTCGATACGACACCACACTCGGAAATGCAATGGAGTGCTGTGTTGTGGCAAGAGTTGCTGGATTATCGGGGCTTACATAGCTGTGGGTAAAGTAGAAGAACTCTCCCGAATCAATACCATTCAAAAGTGGTGAATGTGCCGCTGCCGAATCCGGGGCAAAATCAATTGAGTTCCACCCGACATGCGGGATTTTATAGCTTGCTCCATCTGCATCTCGATTTGGCATCTGCATAACCACTCCAGGCAAAATTGACAAGCCTGAAGCATTCTCGGCGTCCTCATCGTCGAAGAGCGTACCTTCAGTGCCCTCCTCAAACATCAAATGAAGCCCAAGGCATATTCCCAAAAAGGGAACGCCGCGAGCAATACAATCGCGAATGACTTCCATCTGGCCAAGAGCGCGCATTGTTTCGCTTGCATCAGCAAAGGAACCCACGCCAGGCAAAACAATAGCTTTTGCCGAAGCAATAACACGAGGATCCGCACTGATGCAGGCAGTTGCCCCCACAGCTTCTAAACCCCGTTCGACGCTTTTCAGATTGCCCTTACAATAATCAACTACTACAATCACAGGCTGCCCTTCGTCGAAGGTAACTCATTAACGATCCGTTCATTAATGGCAAGTGCCTCTGACAAAGCACGCGCAACTGCTTTAAAGGCGGCTTCAATGATGTGATGAGCGTTTTCTCCAGCAAAGGCATTCACGTGTAAAGTGATACCCGCATTACTTGCAAAAGCTATAAAGAACTCTTTAGCAAGCGTTGTATCAAAGGTTCCGATAATCTCAATGGGAAGCTCAACATCGTAGTGCAGCTGACCGCGTCCAGAAATATCGCAGGCCGCAAGCACGAGAGCTTCATCCATTGGAATGAAGACCGAACCAAAGCGAACGATTCCCCGCTTATCACCCATCGCCTGGCTAAAAGCCTGACCTAAAACAATGCCAACATCCTCAACGGTATGATGAGCATCTACTTCGATGTCTCCAATGGCTTTGATGGTCAGATCAAAAAGACCATGCTTACCAAAAGCTTCCATCATATGATCGAAGAAAGGGACGTCCGTACTGATTTCTACCTTACCAGCACCATCCAAGACAAGGTCGAGTGTGATATCAGTCTCTTTCGTAGCACGCTGCACGTGTGCACTTCTCACATGCAGTTGCTTACTTTCTTCACTCATACAAGCTCCTTTTCTTCAAGACTTGCAATCAAAGCTTTAAGGAAGGCTTCATTTTCTTGAGCACTTCCTACCGTAACGCGTAAGCAATCTGTAAGACCTGGACTTCTCGAGAAATCTCTAATAAGTATGCCTTTCTCAAAGAGGGCTCGCCATATGCTCTCGGCCTGATCAACCCTGAACAAGATATAGTTTGCTTCACTTGGATAAACTTTTAATCCGGGGATTTTACACAGCGCTTCATAGAGCTTTTTGCGCTCCTCGATAGTTGTCTCTATCCGAGCTTGAAAGAGCTGCCGGCTCTCAAACACGCTGAGCCCTATCGTTTGACTGATAGCATCCACCGAATAGGGTTGGCGGACCTTGCACAGCTCATTAATGACTTCAGCCTGAGCAAAAACATAGCCCAATCGAAGACCAGCCAAGCTATATGCCTTCGAAAAAGTTCGCAAAACTACGAGATTTTTATGCTGCGCAATCATATCAACTACGCTAACTCCCGAAAACTCGCAATAAGCCTCGTCTGCAAGCACGAGTGCATCGCTTGCTTCAAGCACCTGCTCGATGAAAGCACGCGAAGCCACATCGCCTGTAGGGTTATTGGGACTCGTAATAACGACGTAATCGATATCGCCTTTCGATAGTCGATCAAGAACAGCCGGCTCATCGATACATAAATCGTCTTTACGCGCTATGTTCACAATTTCGGTATGGCACAAAACCGCATTATGGGCATAGACCGAAAAGGTTGGTGGAAGATTAAGCAACTTCCTGTTTGGTCCTCCCCATGCTAAAGCGATATCAAACAACAGCTCGTCTCCACCGTTGCCTATCAGCACATTTTCTCGATGAAGCCCATTCGCTTGAGCAATTGCATCGCGTAAGTTATTTGCAAGCGGATCGGGATAGCGATTAAAAGGGAGCTTCTCAAGTCGCTCCATAATCAGAGCTCGTACCTGCGCCGGAATATCATCTGTGTTTTCATTTGCCGAAAGAAAAGTATCGGCAGGAAGATATTTCGGATCGTAAGGAATGAGCCCCGTCAAACAATCGACAGAATTTCGAAGCTTATTCACGCCTTTCACCTTCCCACACTACTTCTACGATTCTCATTTACTCTCCGGCTCCTTCAACGTAGATATTGCCTGATTTCATCAAATTACATCGGTACTCGACACTACGCGCATGAGCCCAAAGTCCTTCGTGGTCGGCAAGGGTAATGATTGTAGAAGCATCATTTTTCAGAGCCTGTGCGCTGTACTGAATCACGCTTGATTTTTTGACAAACTCATCAACGGATAAAGGTGAAGAGAAGCGAGCGGTTCCTCCTGTTGGAAGCGTATGATTAGGACCTGCAACGTAATCTCCTACTGCCTCTGGCGTCCACTCACCTAGGAAAATAGCTCCTGCGTGACGAATACGCCCCAGCAGTTCAAAAGCCTTATCCATGTGCACTTCAAGATGTTCAGGGGCGATGATATTCACTACATCGAAAGCCTGATCAAGTTCTTCACATACAACAATTAGTCCCTGATCAACGAGCGATGCATCGGTTATTTCAGCGCGAGTAGACGACTTAAGGTGAGCTTTGATTGCCTCTTCTACGGCATCAGCATACGCCTCGCTGAAGGTAACTAAATAGCAGCTCGCAAGAGGGTCATGCTCTGCTTGTGCCATAAGATCGATTGCAACCAGACGTGCGTCAGCTGTTTCGTCAGCTATAACACACACCTCAGAAGGCCCCGCAATCATGTCAATACCAACATCGCCCGACACTATCTTCTTCGCTGCTGCAACATAGGCATTGCCTGGCCCCGTAATCTTAGAAACAGCCTTGATGCTTTCGGTTCCGTAAGCCAGGGCTGCAATAGCTTGCGCTCCCCCAATTGCATAGACTTCGGTGACCCCTGCGATGCGACAAGCTTCCAAAATAGCCGGGTCGAGCGAGCCATCCTTAGAAGGAGGGGTAACGCACACGATTCGCTTAACTCCTGCGACAGCAGCAGGAATGGCATTCATTAACACTGAAGAGGGATAGAGTGCGCGACCTCCAGGAACGTAGATGCCAACCGAATCTATTGGCTCGATTTTGCTTCCAACGAGTGCTCCATCTTCACGAACGCTGAACCAACTCTGTTGGCGTTGGCGCAGGTGAAACTCCCGTATGTTCTTTGCTGCACTTTGTAGTGCTTCAGCAGTTTTTTGATCAAGCGCCGTAATTGCTTCATCGATTACATCTTGAGAAATCCGAAAGTCTTCGAGAGAGACTCCGTCGAAACGCGCGGTGTATTCTTTACACGCCGCATCTTTTCGCTTACGGACATCTTCAATTATTTCGGTAGCTGCAACAAGCGCCTCTGCATTGAAGGCACTTGTTCTGCGCAGGTGCGACTCATCGAATTTCTCGGTAGGCTTTAAAATAACTCGACGCATGTTCACTCCTTCTCAGATTCTTGAAACTGTTGAGCCAGTTCTACGATGCGAGCATCGGTTCTAAATGCACAAGGATTAGCGAAGAACCGCGCGGTTGATGATAGAACCTCATCGACAATAATCAGATTGTTTTCTTTTAAGGTAGTGCCTGTGGCGGTAATGTCGACGATACGCTCCGCCATGCCCGTTAGAGGGGCCAACTCGATATTGCCATGAAGCTTAACGATTTCGACTTGCATGCCTTTTTTAGCGTAAAACTCTTGCGTGATATTTGGATACTTAGTGGCAATCCTGATAGAACCCAGCTTTCGGTAGTGCTCCTCTACTTGGGAGCTTGCTCCCTCTGGCTCGGCAACAATGAACCTGCAGGCACCAAAGCTCAGATCAACAAGTTCAACCACGTCATGATCAGCCTCTAGCAGCGAGTCCTTTCCACAGATTCCGCAATCAGCTGCACCGAGCGCCACAAAAACAGGGGCATCGGTTGGACGAACGATAATATACTCAACGCCAGGGTTTCTAATAATCAATTGTCTACCTGGATCTTCAAGACCGGAGGTGTCAAGCCCCGCTTCTTGCAAAACACGAATCGAGTCAGAGTTAAGTGATCCTTTTGGTACGGCAATCCGTAAAGGTCGAGCAGTGTCTTGACCTACTTGATTGGCCTGGCGATTTTCCTGAGCAGTTATCGCAGCCATGACCGATTCAAGGTAAAACGCAAAACCAGATGCAGGGCGCGACTGCCCATAAGCTGCAAGCATGTTATCGTAGCGACCACCGCTACCAAGCGGCGTACCGAGCGTATCAGCATAGGCTTCCACAACAATGCCTGTGTAATAATCAAATGAACTCATCACCGAAAAATCAACGAGCAGCCTATCGGCAATACCCTGCTCCTCAAGCAGTGAATACGTCTGCTCGAAAGCATCAAGGCAGCTTGAGCAGCCCAGCGGGTCTACTAAAGCACGTACCTTTTCGATAGCCTTTCTGCCACCTCGTATGCATGGGAGTGCCTTAATTGCTTGCGCATACGCATCTTGTGAGCCCACTTCATCAACCAAACGATCAAGTTCTACGAAGTTTGACGAATGATAGGCAGCAAGCACCTTGTTCTTCCACGCATCATCAGCCTGGCTTGTTTCTAACAGCGAACGTAGAACCGCGACCGTTCCAATGGCAAGACGAAAGTCTTTTAGCCCGCACAAAGTAAGCACGTCAGCGAAGATGCCCAGCATCTCAGCATCAGAATCGCAGCCGTCAGCTCCGATTGACTCAATGCCAAATTGCGTCATCTCGCGTGCCGTGGCTTGCATTTCTCCGTCAGTCTCGCGGAAAACACGCTGCATATAGCGGAATTTGAAGGGACCTGGTTGGTCTTTGAGGCGCGTTGCACACATGCGTGCAACCTGCGTTGTAACATCGGGACGCATCGCGAGTAGATCGCCTTGCGAATCAAAGAACTTAAAGGGAGCTTGACTCATACGCGCTCCCACCTGCAAAACATCCAATACTTCAAGAGTAGGTGTTTCAATGAGCGCATACCCACGCTCAGAAAAGTAAGCCTGCACTTTTGCAGTGATTTCTTCGCGTTGACGGGCTTCTTCTCCCATAATGTCGCGGAATCCTGCAGGCGTTACAAAGTTCATGTTGGTACTCCTTAGCTATCGTTGGTTGTTGTACTTTACCACAGTAGAGTAATAAAGTACAACAAGCTTTAGTCAACGGTGTATTTAAGCAAGTTTTTTGGCAAGGAGCTCGTTGATAATCTTTGGATTACCCTGGCCACCCATCGCTTTCATGCATTGCCCCACGAAAAAGCCTATAAGCCCCGTCTTGCCCGCTTTATACTGTTCGACCTTATCGGGATTCTCGGCAATAACGCGGTCGACAACTTCTTCGATAGCGCCGGTATCTGAAACTTGCTTCATACCGCGCTCTCCAACAATCGCAGACGGATCTTTATCTTCGTCTAGCACTGCAGCAAAAACCTCTTTTGCCTGTTTAGACGAGATAGCATCTGATACAAGCATCTCAACCAAGGACACGATACGTTGCGGAGTGAGCGGCGTTTCAGAGAGATCGACGCCATCATGCGCATTAAGATAAGCTGCCACGTCATTGATAATGAGATTGGCGATAGGCTTTGCAAACGCATCCTGATTTGCTTCAGACATGCATTCCTCGAAAAAGTTTGCTGTTGCTCTGTGCTCAACAAGGTGACGAGCATCATAGGCGGAAAGATCATATCTTTCTTGGAAACGCTTTGCCTTTTGGTCGGGAAGCTCTGGCAGCTTGGCGCGCACGGATTCGATGAACTCATCACTAAGAACATACGGCGCCAAATCGGGCTCAGGAAATAGGCGATAATCATCGGCAGTTTCCTTTACGCGCATGACAATGGTGTGCTTTGTTGAAGGATCCCAATGCCGCGTCTCTTGATAAATAATGCCACCTTCTTCAAGGACTTCTGCCTGACGACGAATTTCATAGGCTAATCCATCGTGAAGGTTTTTAAAGCTGTTCATGTTTTTTAACTCGGTTTTCGTTCCAAGTCCCGTTTCTCCACGACGGCGCAGACTCACGTTACCATCGCAACGCAAGCTCCCCTCCTCCATTGAGCAATCTGAAATACCGAGAGCAAGATAAATCTGACGCAGCTTCTGCATGAACAAACGTGCCTCTTCGGGAGTTCGCAGGTCGGGCTGAGTAACAAGCTCGATGAGCGGCGTTCCACAGCGATTATAATCGACAAGAGAATGGGTAGCTCCGGCAATACGGCCTTCGCTGCCGCCCATATGATTGAGCTTTCCTGCATCCTCTTCCATATGAATACGCTCAATTTCGATATGAGTGGTATAGGAACCTTGTTCCTTCGCTTCGGGAATATCGATGCGCTCCTCGGCGGCTTTTCCGTCAACCTCTAAGTCGAGGAAACCTCGCATAGCAAAAGCAACAGGACCTTGCGTCGTTTGAAAGTTTTTGCTCATATCGGGATACATATAATTCTTGCGATAAAACATCGATTCTTTTTCGATGTCACAGTTTGTAGCGAGTCCAGCTAGCACAATAGACTCGATTGCTGCCTTATTCGGAACCGGTAAAGCTCCTGGTAAACCAAGGCAAACCGGACAGGTATGCGTATTTGGATCCGCACCAAACTCTAGCTTGCAACCACAAAACATTTTTGTGTTAAGGGTGGTCAGCTCGGCATGAACCTCAAGACCAATGACCGCTTCCCAATCATTGAAAACCTCTTCAAGCGCCTTCATCGGACACCTTCCTTTCCATCCGCAAAATCGGGTGCAATGCGCTCGATGTCGTAACTAGATTCCAGGGCAGATGCCACACGCAACATGTTCTCGTCTTTGAACTGTGGCGCAATAAGCTGCACCCCAACGGGAAGACCTGTTTCGCTGCCCAATCCAACAGGCAAGCTCATTCCGCCATTCCCGGCGATATTAATTGAGATGGTGAACATGTCGGAGAGATACATTGAGGTTGGGTCTGCGATTTCTCCGAACGAGAAAGCTGTACGCGGCGCAACCGGAGTGAGAATACAATCCACCGATTCGAAGGCATTTGCGTAATCTTGCGTGATAAGCGTACGAACCTGTTGAGCTGGATAATAATACTTCTCATACACTCCCGAAGAAAGCAGGTAGCTACCAAGCATGATACGTCTGCGTGCTTCTGGCCCAAAGCCTTGCGCACGACTCTCTTCGTACTGCTCGCCTAATTCTTTGTGTCCAGAATCACAATATCCGTAGCGCACCGAATCGAATCGCGCCAGATTAGAAAAGGCCTCACACGGACCAAGTACGTAATAAGCGCTCATAGCAGCTTGCGCATTTGGCAACTCAATCTCAACCAGGTGAGCGCCCAGAGCCTCGAGCTTCTCAGCTGCTTCCTGAGTTTTTTCCCTTACCTCAGATGACAAACCCTTGGCATTCATAAACTCAGGAACAATTCCAATTTTCATGCCAGCAACACCTTCGTTAAGGTTTGCTGTGAAATCGGTCGTGATATCTTGGCTTGTACAATCAAGTGGATCGCGTCCAGCAATCGCGTTGAGAGTTAATGCCGCATCTTCAACCGACCGAGCGAAGGGGCCTACTTGATCAAGAGAAGACCCAAATGCAACAACCCCGTAACGCGAAACCACGCCATATGTTGGCTTTACAGCCACAACGCCGCAGAAACTGCCTGGCTGACGGATAGACCCACCGGTATCACTTCCAAGAGTCACGCAAGCCATTCCCGCAGCTACTGCCGCTGCGCTTCCACCCGAAGATCCTCCGGGAACCTTTGTGGTATCCCATGGATTGAGCGTAGGTCCAAAATATGAAGTCTCGGTTGATGAGCCAAAAGCGAATTCGTCCATGTTGAGCTTTCCGAGCGGAATAGCTCCAGCCCCAACCGCCTTTGCAACACAGGTAGCTTCATAGGGCGAAGTATAATTCTTAAGCATCTTTGATGAACACGTAGTATGCGTACCAAGCTGATTCATGTTGTCTTTGAAGGCGACGGGAACTCCTGCAAACACGCCACATTGATCAAGCGTTCCAGCGACAATTGCCGCATCAAGTTTTGAAGCTTGAGCACGTGCGAGTTCTTCAGTGGTTTCAAGAAAGGCGTGGATTTTTGTATCTGCAGAAGCAATACGCGCAATGCTAGCTTGCGCAATTTCGCTTGCGGAAAACTCTTTTTTCGCCAAACCAGCGCGAATATCAAGAATACCCATTTCAGAAAAATGCGTCATGACACATCCCCTCCCCCCAAAATGGAAGGAATCAAGAAAGAGCCTTCTTGTTGTTTTGGTGCGTTTGCAAGCGCTTCTTCCTGAGAGAAGCTACTTTCAACAACGTCTTCACGCATGACATTTGCCAAATCTCCAATCGGATGAAAGGTGGGCGCCACGCCTTCAAGGTTGTATTCTGTTATGGGAGCTAAACTATCAATGATACTATTGAGGTCAACGGTCATTTGCTTGACCTCATCGCCTTGCAAGCCTATACGGGTGTAAGCTGCGATTCTTTCGACATCGCTCTCGCTTAAGTGCTGTGTCATATATTCAAACCATCCCTTCAGATGATACCTACCCAATAACCAAGCCTAGATCATTTGTGTTTGAGCTGCTCATAAACAATCATGCCGTATCGACTGCACCACACATGCCGTCCACTGCACTCACACCCATTCTTCGCAAATCCTTGCGGTGTGACAGCTTTTTCACTTTAAGGTCTTCTAAGCTCAAACCATAATATCAAAGGCTGTCCATTTCCTGGCAATCGTATAAGATATCAACAATCAAATTCGCAAGTATGTGAAAGGAAAAGAACATGGACGAAGTGCTTGCCTATCTCAAGAAGAACCCGACCTATTTTTTAGCCACCGACAATCAGGGAAAGCCTGAGGTGCGCCCCTTTGGAACCATCACTAAGTTTGAAAATAAGCTCTATATTCAAACAGGAAAATCGAAGAAAGTATACGAGCAAATGATTGCAAATCCATATGTTGCCATCAGCGCTGCTGACTCCGATGGAACCTGGCTTCGAATCAATGCGCGGGTAACTCCAGACGAGAGTATTGATGCACAGCAAGCTGTGTTAGATGAGTATCCGGAGCTCGCTCCCATGTATACCGCCGGAGATGGCAACACTATCGTGTTTTCACTCAGTGAAGTACAGGCCAGCTTTAGCTCATTTACTGCACCAGAACGCACACTAAGCTTTTAGGCTTACACAAACTCGTCTACAAAGTGTAGAATAATAGCAGCTGAGGTGGGTGTACAAAGCTCGCCGTCAAGTGTTTCTTCACAGCGCGGAATCCCTCGATTAAGGATAGCCGCGGTTGCAGGGGCAGGAATATCGAGTATTCCATGCGAACACTCTACTTGCCCTTTTCCTGTTTGCACAAAGCTTGCTTGAATTCGTTCAGGATCGAGGGCCTCAATTGCAAGACAGATGCCGATAACGTTCTCGATTGCCTCACCATTTCCTACTTCATGGAAGTGTGTTTGATCAACCGAGCATCCATGCACTTGCGCTTCAGCCTCTGCAAGAATGCGATAGATACTGCGAGCATCTTGCTTAACTTGTTTGCTGACTTCAAGTGAATCTACTGTTTGTAGGACTTCCGCTAAATTGTGGTGATGCTTAGAAGGAATTACTAAATCAGCAAGACGAGTTCTAACCTCTGCTCTCCTTTCGGGCGAAAGACTATCGAGCAGAGATGCGTACATATAGCCCCGTGTGGCGTTTCTCGATAAATCAAGTTGCAAGGTAGCCATTACTCATGCCCCCTGGTTAATCATTGATGCCTGATAACCCGCACCAAAGCCGTTGTCGATATTTACCACCGAAACACCGCTGGCACATGAATTAAGCATAGCCAACAAAGCTGCTGCTCCACCAAATGAAGCACCGTATCCAACACTTGTGGGTACCGCAATTACCGGGCAACTTGCCATGCCTGCAACAACGCTTGGCAATGCACCTTCCATGCCAGCAACTGCAATAATAACCTTTGCTTCCATGATGTCTTCAGTGTGAGCAAGTAGACGATGAATTCCTGCGACACCAACGTCGTAGAGCCGAATAACCTTGTTACCTAAAAACTCAGCTGTGAGGGCCGCTTCTTCTGCAACCGATAAATCGCTTGTGCCTGCAGCGGCAACAAGGATGTTTCCACCCTTTTTCTGTACCGGCATAGAGCCCACCAGACCTATACGAGGAAGCTTGAAGTATTGCAACGACAAACTCTTTTCCAGTTTTTTTGCCGACTTCTCAGAAAGCCGGGTTATCAGCACATTGTCTTGCCCTGCCTCAACCATGGCTTTTGCAATGCTTTTTATTTGACCTGTTGTTTTTCCTTCGCCATATATAATTTCAGAGACGCCTTGGCGAATGCCGCGCTGATTATCAATCTTCGCAAATCCGAGGTCGGTAAAAGGTTCAGTTCGCAAGCTTTTTTCTGCCTCGTTAACTGATATCTCACCTCGAGAAACTGCCTCTAAAAGATTATGGAGTTCTTGCTTTTCCATTACCCATCCCTTCATCACGTTATTTTATTAAACGACCCAGTGATGATTAAGCTATCCATTCTAACGCTTATCGAGCGCCTCCGCTTTTATTCCACGCATCATCCTCGAAGTAGCGCGCCTGTCGGTCTAGCTCTTCCGCGGTTATAGTTTTTCCCTCTTCGACTTTTGTAGCGAGACAAGAAAAATTTGGTTTCTCCCAGGTGAAAAGACCTCGTTTTTTTGCTGCTTGGCGTATTTCCTCTTTTGTGAGACCCGCCATGCGCAAGGGCGACAAAACGCCGAGCTCATGCAAGGCTCGAAAGCCCGGACGACGCAAGGGATCATCGCTTGCGTTGGTGCCGTCAACCAAGACCTCAAATCCATCTGTGCGCATACGATCGAATATTGACTCAAAGATAAAACGTTTGCAGCAATAACAACGATCTGGAGGATTTGCGCAAATATGTGCCTGACTCAAAATGTCAAGCTCAAGAACCCTAAGCTCGATACCAAATTGGGAAGCCAGCTCTTGTGCATCTCGAAGCTCAAAATCTGCCTGGAAAGCGCTATTCACTAAGTAGGCACCAACTTCGACACCCGCATCAAGCAACACCGAAAGCAGATAAGCGGAATCGCATCCTCCCGAAAAGGCAAGCGCCACCCGTGGATGGGCGGCGCAAAAATCTTCAAGTGACACGATTTCTTCTTGCTCGACCTTGTCCAAAATCAACTCTTACGCCTCAAGTGCCTCGGCGACTTTTTCGAGCTCATCGATAATTTCGATGCTTTGAGGACAAACCGCTTCACAGCTTCCGCAGGCGGTGCAAGCCGAAGCACGCCCAGCAGCAGTCATCCAGCTATACTGCTCTTTCGCACTCGTGAGATTGTTGTAAGTAAGATAAATATTCATACAGGTAAATGCCTGCGGAATCAAAACTCCCTCAGGGCACTCATCAACGCAGTATTTGCAATCGGTACAAGGAACATTAGGGAGCTTAGCAAGCTCTTCTTGGGCCTTTACGATAACCTGCTTTTCTTCAGCAGAAAGAGGCTTCATATTCTGGAAAAGCTCAACGTTCTCGCGTACCTGTTCTGGCGTAGACATGCCAGAGAGAATGGTCATAACGCCAGGAAGCTCAGCAACGAAGCGCAATGCCCACGACGCCTGCGACGCTTCAGGATTTGCCTCTTCGAATACTTTTGCTACAGGAGCAGGCAAATTAGCGAGCGAGCCGCCGCGCACAGGCTCCATGATAACGATTGGCTTATTGAACTCGCGTGCTACTTCATAACACTTGCGCGATTCGATGGTGTCGTTCTCCCAATCAGCCCAGTTAATTTGCAGCTGCACAAATTCAACTTCTGGATGGGCTGTGAGAATCTCGCGGAGCTCATCTGATTTTGCATGCATCGAAAAACCGATGTGCTTAATGAGCCCTTTTTCTTTTTGCTCCATGACGAAATCCCAGATACCGAAGTCTTCAAATACCTTGGTTCGGTGCTCGCCCATATTGTGAAGAAGGTAGTAATCTACGTAATCTACGCCCATGCGCTCAAGCGATTTCGGGAACATGCTTTTAGCTTTTTCAGCTTCATTCATTAGCCACGCAGGAAGCTTCGTTGCAAGAATAAAATCCTCGCGCGGATAGCGCTTCGTGAGTACTTCTTTGATTGCCTTTTCATTGCGACCATTCATGTAGCCAAATGCGGTATCGAAATAGTTCATCCCGGCATTCATGTAGATGTCGACCATCTCGATTGTTTGATCGATATCGACTGCCATCTTGCCGTCAACCTCAATCTCGGGTATTCTCATCAGCCCAAAGCCTAACTGTGGGACACCTTCTCCTATTTCAGCCATTGCCTAATCCTCTTTCTCGTCTTATATTTTTGGGTCGCATGGGTTAACTTTGCCAATTCGCTTTACGAGCTTTCTGTACTACGAAGTCGCATAACTGCCTTGTGAAGTTTCGTAGAAAATGACCTACCCAGCAACCTGATTTCTAAACTGCTCGATTATACCTTTTCAAAGCACACGCGAAGTGCTTATCACTATCTCACCGACCATCGGCACAACAAAAATGCACATGTATCAATGAACGCCTTTTACGTGGAAGCTTGCTTGGCTACATTTTCGGTAGCTGAAGCATCGGGGGCGTCCGCACCAACGACGAATTCTTTCCCCTGCTTTTCCCAAAGACGGTATTCTGCAGTGGCAGTGTAGAGGGCATCTGACGAAGAGTTGAGCGCTGTCTCGCACGAATCCTGGATGACGCCCACAACAAGACCGATAGCCACCACTTGCATCGAGATATCATCGCTAATACCAAAGAGCGAACACGCAAGTGGAATGAGCAACAGCGATCCACCAGGCACGCCAGAAGCACCACATGCTCCGACAGTAGCTAAAACGCAGAGCAAGAGTGCTGAAATTGGATCAACGCTGATGTCGAGCGTATGCGCAGCTGCCATTGACATAACAGTAATCGTTACAGCAGCACCAGCCATATTGATAGTTGCGCCAAGGGGAATAGAAATTGAATAGGTATCCTTATTCAAGCCAAGCTTGCGACATAACTCCATATTAACTGGAATATTGGCTGCTGAGCTTCGCGTAAAGAAGGCAGTAATACCACTTTCTTTCAAACAACGAAGCACCAAAGGATACGGATTTTTCCTCAAAGCGATAAACACGATGAGCGGGTTCATAATCAGTGCAATTATGAGCATACACGCGACCAAAACTAGGACAATCTGACCATACTCAACAAAGATTTCTGGTCCATACTCAGCGATTGACGAATATGAAATGCCCAAGATACCAAAAGGCGCAAGTGAGATAACCCAGCGTACCACCTTTGCAACCGCATCAGAAACGCTCGTAAACACATCCTTGGTATTTTGTTTTGCGGCACGAAGAGCGATGCCAAGAACCGCCGCCCAAGCAAGAATGCCAATGTAATTTGCATTCGCCAAAGCATCAACGGGGTTCGAAACCACATTCATGAAAAGCGTGGTCAAAACCTCCGCAATACCACTAGGAGGAGTCATTTCAGTTTCGGGTGAAATAGTGAGAGTAAGCTCTGTGGGAAATATAAAGCTTGCCGTTACCGCCACAACAGCAGAAAGAAGCGTTGAAGAAAGGTAGAGCACCAGAACAGTCTTCATCGATCCTGCACCCTTGGCATTTGCAAGAGAACTGATAACGAGGAAGAATACGAGGATTGGCGCAACTGCTTTCAGCGCGCTGATAAAAAGATCGCCGAGCAAGGTGAGGACTTCTATACCTGGAACAAGCAAACCAAGAGCAACACCAATTGCCAAACCGACAATAATTCTCTTCACTATACTGATCTTATTCCAAGCACCAACAACTCTTTTTACCGCGTCCAAAAGAAATCCCCTACTCTACTGAATTTGGTTTTCATCTCACAAAATATACTTTCCGATTAAGCTTATCACAGCTTTTCTGTGCTCGCTTCATTCGACTACGAGGTAACTTTTGTGCAAATTTGCATTATAAGCGGATGAGAAAAAATGATCTATTCGGAAGAAAATCAGACAATATAATTGATGATTCCGTATGCCAAATGACACAGAGCAAAACTCAGGGCGAAAACTAGCGCAATCATATTTTTTCTATTGATTGCAAAGAACACAAATGCCAGACAAGGAAACATGGTTAACGCTAGTATCACGAACACATTTGCGACGACCAAATAATATAATAACCAGCTCAAATAATACAGCAAGCAGCAAGCTATCACCGCGATACTCGAAGGTCCAACACCTATCTTTTCGCTTTCCTTGTTGATGAGTAGACAAAGCGAAGCGACCAGCAATACCTGACAAACCGAAGCAATAGTATTGAGGGTTGCTGTAATTGATTCAGCTCTGAGCGGATCATGTAGAGGTGGAACGGCAAACCAAATGAAATTTGGCAGCATAATAACGAGAAACAATACTAATCCCCATACATCAAAACCGATTCTGTATTGCTTGAACATATCCGTTTCTTTCCTTTCCGAAACCTCAGCTCAAGAAGGATACAACGAATAGCAAGGCTGAGGCAATCATAGGCATAGGCGATTCGCTTCAGAAGTTCATTCATATCGATTTTCTTTTTCGATGTTGAAAAGTGGTTTGTATCGTTCCGCGCCCGTATAATAACGAGTAGGTCATGCCTGCGTGTAAGCGATTCAAAGCTTTTAGAGGAGCCGTCATGAAAGAAACCCCGACACTTGATTATGTCTTGTTGGCATTAATGAAGATTCATCCGCGCATTACGGGATACCAGCTCAAAGCTATCATTACCCAGTCAACCCAGTACTTCTTCAAGGCGCACCTCAGTCAAATTTATCCTCGCCTCAAAGCAATGCTTGCAAACAAATGGGTGTCGTGCGAAATAGAACCTCAAAAAGGAAAGCCAGATCGCAAGCTTTATTCACTCACACCTCTCGGTGATGAAATGCTCAATGATTGGCTTTGCGAACCCTTCGATTTTGAACGCACGCGTGATTCGTTCGACAAATACTTCGTAAAGATGCTTTTTATCGGACCAGCTGAAGATGAAGTGCTCCGCACGTATCTTGAGCAGGGAATTGATTTTCTTGAGCAAGAGCGTAATGCCGTCGAAGAAAGCAATCTTGGACCTGAAAAAGAATTCCTTTCAGAGCAAAGCGAACACTTCGATGACTACCTCTACCTTTGGCAAAAGCAAAACGATTATATTCTTGATGAATTCTTGCTTCAGATTAACTGGCTGAAAACTCTCTATAAAGAAAAATTTGGGAAAGATTACTCGTAACAAACTGCTCTAAGCCCACAAGGGTATAGTATACCCTATATATAATAAATTATATAGTCTTGTTCTTCCCTTCTTTCGTTGCTATGTTCAGGCAAGCGGATAAAACAGCTTAAACAACCTATCCGAAATCCCGAACGAGCGTAAAGAACAGGAGGTAAGACATGGTAGAGAACAAGGTCGTCATAGTCGGAGGAGGAAATGCTGGCTTGGCTGCAGCCCACGCTCTCAAAAAAGAGGGCATCGATTTTGTAGTTCTTGAGGCAAGCAATCGCTATGGTGGAAGAGTGGGTAGAGGAACCCACAAGGATTACACCTTCTCAAAAGGCGCCTATTTCACTGAGCCCCAGTGGGATACAACCTTTGAGTATCTCAAAGAGTTCGGTCTCGAAGACGACGTTATCACCCTCGACAAAAAAGTGTATGGATTCTGGTACAAAAACAAAGTCGAATATTTCGTCGATGAGGGAAATCTCTTCGGTGCCATTCTGAAATTCAGAGGCTTACCCCCTGCAATCATTCCTCAGGGTGCAAAATTTGCAGCAAGTCTCGGCTTGGCAATGAACAAGATAAAAGGAGAAGATGATTTCTCCGGACTTGATGAGATATCTAATCAAAGCACAGCAGAATGGGCGACGAAGAATGGTGGTCCTGAAGTTGTCGACAAGCTTATCGGACCTATGCTCGGTATGATGGTGCTCGAAAAAGCGGATGCTATTAGCGCTGCTCATCCTATCGCTCTCATGAAATTGATGGCAGGAATGTGTGTTGTAAAAGGCGGTCTCAAACGAGTCAATGATGCTATATATGAAGGCATCAAGGATAACGTAAGGCTAAACACTCCTGTTAAACAGATTGTTATTCAAGACGGCGAAGTTCAGGGAGTCAAGCTGGAAAACGGTGAATACATCGCGACCGACAATGTCATTTGTTGCACCGACGCTGTTACTGCACTTGAGATTATGCCTAACTCTCCCCTGCCTATGAGAAAAGCGCTTGCAACGTGTAAGTATAGTCGCACCTTCCATTATGTATTTGAGCTAGAGAAGCGCAATGTGCCAGAAGATTTCTTGGCAATGTTTATCCCCTTAAGCACTGACTCGTTGCTCACCACCATCTTTGATGAGAACACGAAATACATTGAGCCGGGACACGAAGAAATGGGCTTAATCCACGTCTTTACCGCTGGCTGGCATGATGACAAGTTCTTGCCACTCAACGAAGACGAGAGGCGCCAGTTAGTCTTAGATGAAGTCGAGAAATTCTATCCGGGCTTTTCACAAGTTGCAACAGAAATCAATTGCACGCGTTATGAAAAAGCTGTCAACACAGAGCCTCCAGGACAATACTCAGAAGTTCAAAACTTCGTCAAGAATCATCGAGACGACATCAAGGGTCTAAATCTTGCGGGCGAGTATCTCTTCTTGATTGCTTGCACTGAAGGTGCTTGGTCAACAGGAAAAGAAGCAGCTGAGCGCGTTATCGCGAGCAAGAAGTAATACGAACGAGTTCAGAGGAGACGATTCCTCTGCTCTAATAGGTAGCCGTAAATGGGATAACCGCTTACGGCTACCTTTCTTTCGTAGCCGCTCTCCTTGCTCTGATCCAATTGCTACATTGGCTTGAGATTCTTATTCAACCTATCTACCATCCACGCAAGTCGCTTCTCTTTGCCCGCATCCGTTTTTGCATCAAAATATGCACGGGTATAGGTTTTTCTTACCGACGAAGACATCGCCTGGAAGTTCGTGTACGCCGGCTCATACTCTTGCAGCATCTCTGCCAGCAAGCTTATTTGCTCATCAGTGATAGATGGCGGCTTTGGCTTATCCCATTGACCGTTCTTCTTTGCTTCTTCAATTTTTGCTCGCCCAAACTCGGTCATGATGCCTTGCGTCTCAAGCTTCTCGACAATGCCCTTATTTTTATCAGACCACTTACTATTGTTTCTTCGTTGGGAAAAATACTTTATATACGACTCATCGTTAAGGCTTTGCATTTGCCCGTCTATCCAGCCAAAACAAAGGGCCTCTTCGAGAGCCTCTGCTGCCTTAAGGGTTTTCGGTCCACCTGCCTTACCAAACAGCAGCCAGACACCCTCATCTGACAATGCGTTTTCGGTTAACCAAAGCTTAAATTCTTCTCGTGATGCAAATGTTAAGTATTCCATTTTTACGGAGTCTCCTTCTATGCTCAACTACACACTTGAGCGTATTGCAATTCTAGCCTATCAGGAAATCCTCGAGCAAAAGAGCTAGAAGAGACGCTTATCGCCCAGAATATCGATGCCAAACTCTTTCGCGGTACTGCCCTGTTTGAAGGGATTTATTTTCTTGAGTTCCCCGTTGTGTCTAAACAGCGAGCCGGTTCCCTTAAACCAAAAAGTTGTGTCAGAATTTAGACATTGCTCCTGAATGCTTTTTACCCATTCAAAATCACACTCACGTGCTTCGCGACCAGATTCTCCACTTACGGAAACGTGCTCGATTCCATGTAAGTGCTGAGACAGATTGATTGGCTCCAAAAGCGGCGAGCACGCAACAAAGCGTCTCTTTATAGGGAATGACAAAAATATAGGAAGCCGCTGGTCAGCTAGCGCTTGAGTCTCCGCTGTACATCCGATATTCACATTGTCGTATCCATCTCCCCAGTCAGAAGGAAGCGCAACTTCAAATCGCTCAATACGCTTGGTTAAGATCAGAAACTCAATATCAGATCTTTGCTTGATCATTTCCCAGACCTCTGCGCGCCACTCATCAGCCTCAGGAAGGAAGAAATCTGTCGCAAAACATGTTGCAAGAATTTTATCGCCCTTTATGTTGTACTCGCCTTTTTTGTTTGTTCTGATTGGCCAGTCAAATTTGTCAGTTTTCTGGATAGTGTTCTGCCCGTATCGTTTTGCATTTGGTCCATAAAAGTAGCAATGATCGCATCCTTCGCTTGCCTTATAACATCCTGTCCAAGGTTCCCAATTCACTGCTTTTTCTCTTTTCTGAAAAGTTGGTAGTCGCTAGAGCAAACCACCTTAGTTATATTCTTTTTCAACAGAAAAGAGGTGATAGAAACTGGCAGGAATTCTTCCTCTGACACGGTCTTTTTCAGTTTAAACGCAACAAATTCTATGGCTTTAGACATGGTCGATCTCCTCGCTTATGCACTCAGGCATATATACCTTTGCAAATTACTGTTCAGCTAGGTTTCGCATCTGCAAAAACTTTCGATAGATCGCACAAGCCGCATTCCCGGGACTATCAGGAAACATTGTCTTTGGCGCTTCGAGAGCAGGAACCCACTCAGCTGAATCAACTTCTTCAGAAAGATGTAGCTCCTGCCTATGTGCATATCCGATAAAGCCATGCATAAGCATGTCTCTCTTGCCAAACCAATGGGTCCCCGCATAGATAAGTGTTTCCAGGTCCAAGCCTAGCTCTTCTTTTACTTCTCGAATTGCGGTTTCTTCAGCTGTCTCCCCAGGAGTCATATATCCCGAGGTGAAAGAAGCATACGTATCAGAAAGATAACTCTGTCGAGAAAGAACAACTTCATCATACTCGTTATAAACCAACACAATTACGCAGCTCCAGAATGTATCGAACCAAGGAACCTCACAGCTTTCGCAGTATGGAACCATGCCATCATCTCCGGCATGGATCTCCGATAGCTTCTCCCCGCATTGAGGGCAAAATGTGTACTTCATTGTTCCTCCGAAATTTTGTTTTAGATAAAGCGTATTGAGCTAACGACTCAAGGCGAACCTCAATAACGTTACTCGGTATAGAGCCTTTCCCCGGATAAAATCATCATGTGTTCGCTCCTGGGCTCAATTTCAGGCTTAACAACTTTTTCTTCCCAGTCTGCCGGCTCAACCTCTTCAACGGAAATCGTAAGGGCTTCTTGCGGACAACCCCAAAGCTCAAGGAAGAGCTGGTTGATCTTTTCAACCACTACTTCTTTTGTGGCTTCATCTTTAGGAAATGACTTAATTGAAATATATGGCATGCGAAGTCCTCCTCATTTGATCTGAATAGCCTTGCGCACATTTTAGTCTATCTTCTTTTGAAAATAACTGCTGACCGCATTGCGCATAGTCAAGTTTATTTATCGAGACTATTCCACACTTCATTTAACTTGAAACGTATTACACAATCCCGCCTCAAGTAGAAGCTGTGCAGAACAAAACACTGATCCTCCCTTGTCTTCTTCTCAAAATTGCCAAGCAACAGAGCTGTCGCTTCTTGACAATAGTCCGATATCGAACTATATTACAAATAGTACGATATCGAACCATTGAGGGGTTCCTCAAATGAATCATCAAGAAATAATGTCACGCCTCAATTCAGCTCTTGGGTGTCTTGATTCTGCCTATGCCCACATAGCAAAAGAGCATGGGCTGACATACAACGCATTAATGACCGCTTTTTTGATTAACGAGTCAAACGGCATTACTCAGAAACAAATCTGCAGTGCTTTGCATTTATCAAAATCAACAGTCCACAGTATTCTTTCCCCTTTTATTAAGCAACAATACATCGTCCTTATTCCTGGCAATAATAATAAAGAGAAGAACGTAGTCTTTACCGAAAATGGTCGCGCCTTCTTTTTGGAAGCTATTCAGAATGCAAAAGACTTCGAAAATGAAATTCTAACCGAGCTTGGAGAAGAGATGTGTATGTCTTTGGTTGAAGCCGCAGAAAGCCTTGGGAGAATACTATCCAAAAAACTTCCTGTATCAACCCAGCGGGAGATGAAATAATGCTGGAACTTGAAATCAAAGAGCTTAACCCAAAAGACTTCAAGAGGGCTATCGACTTTGCAATTGAAGGAATGCATTTCGACAGATACGTAGAAAATAAGGTAGCCCTTCGACTGTATGGTAGATACTTCTTATACCTTGAGCTAGAACGTTCAACACAAGCGCTTGCGGCATATATGGGTGAAGATTTAGTTGGCGTTCTCTTGGCAGAAATCAATGGCGAAGCAAAGCATCTTTCCTCTTTTTGGAGAAAGATATACATAAAAGCTTTCGAAGCGGTCATGAATATACTCCTAAGAGGTGAATCCGATGTTTATGACGAGGCGAATAAAGCAATGTATGCAGAATACCTAAAAAGGGCGAGTCCAGACGGTGAAATATGCTTTCTTGCCGCTGACCCCACTATTCAAGGAAAAGGAATTGGAGCGCAGTTATTAGAGGAACTAACCGAGCGAGAGAAGGGTAAGCTAATATTTCTTTATACAGACAGTAACTGCACGTACCAATTCTACGAACGCAAAGGGTTTGAGCGAGCAGTTGAAAAGCAGATCGAAATGAATATTGCAGGAAAGAACGTAGAGCTGACCTGTCTCTTCTATTGCAAGCAGCTGTAGCAGCTTCTTTTGACAAACGATCCAACTACGTGCTGAATCGCTTCCCACTTACGTGCTCATTTAAATGCTGGTTATCTTTCGTACCGTATTGGCTGCTCGAATAGTAATCCTGCTGCCTACATCTGAGCTAGCGGTTTTCGACCACCAGTTTGTTTTCTGGTAATCCTTGCAAACGAATGACCAGAAAATAGCGTTTCTGTAATTGTGCGCTTTCTCGTATTCATCTTTTGGGCTGCCGACTTCGACACAAAATTCCTCATAGGTCAGCCCTGGGAACAGAAGGATAAGGTTATCGTATATTTCTTTGGAGTCATCCCCCCCCCACCAATCGGGAGCATTGTCCAATATGTTTTTCAATTCCTTCTGAGAGATGACAAAAACTGGTATATTCAACTCAAATTTTTCTATTATCATCGTTTGTATTGCATCCGTGAGCATGCCTACATTATCTGCTGCACTCGAAAAAACAACATTCCCGCTATTAAGATGCGTTACAACTGTCTCATACCCCAGTTCTGCAAAACCAGTTTTAAGATCAGCCATAGCTATCTTGTTTTTACCGCCCACATTAATGCCTCTTAATAGAGCAATGTATCTCTCCATGCGCTTACTTCACCTCGAGACTTTCTATTCATTAGCTATGCCAGAAACTACTGTGCTATACGTTAAACTTGAAGTGCATCGTAATTCCTGCCTATGCGAAAACCCTCATTCTCAGATGTTCTCTTTCCTGAACTGTGCCAATACGTACACATCATCAAGTTGATTTTTATCGGTAATATCAAAAATAACTGGAAGATGTTTCATTGTCTTTCCTGATGGTTCGGTATTGTTGATTATTTCTTTTGTCTCTTCGCTAAGCGGCAACGATAGTAACTCCGATCGAATCTTTTCTGAAAACAAGAACGAAACTTTGAAAAATTCTTCCCATATCGACAGCCAGAATATCGGCTTTACTTTATTGGTCCCTCGCGTTGTTACCCATTTATACTCGCCTTTTGAAAGCCATGCTTTTCCATCGTTGTAATATCGCCAATCCATAAGCGAAATATCATAGTCGTTTAAGTCTTTGAGAAACTTGACATAGACAGTATTGGCGGCCCCTAAACCTTCGGCAATTATTTCAGCAGTTGGCTTTACGGTCGCATCTCGAAGTAATTGTTGTGCCATATTCAACACTCCCTCTCTCAATTTCCAATTTTGCTGTCCCTCTGAAAACAAACACGCACCACATCAAATGTAATCAAACTTACTTTTTGGAGATCATGTCACTACACATTGAACTTGAAGTGCATGGTGTTGCTGCTCTTTTATCTAGCCCATTGCAACGAGAGGTTCAATCTTTTTCGTGGGTCGATTGAGCGCTAAATCGTATGCAGTTTGTAAGTTAATCCAAAACTCAGGAGTAGTCTCAAAAGCCTCGGACAGAAGCCATGCTGTCTGTGGAGTTACCCCTCGCTTCCCATAAACGAGTTCGTTTATGCGCTGAGTAGGTACGCCCACATGCCTTGCAAGCTCAACCTGAGTAACTCTCATAGGTTTAAAAACTCTTCATTTAGGATAACACCTGGATGAGTAGGAATTCTATTTTCTGGAATCATGATAATCTCCCATCAATGATAATCAATTAACCTAACCTATAAAGCTTGTAATTCTCTTTCAAGCTCCTCTTCAATGAGATGATTCGCCAGCTCGAAGGCATCAATTCGTCTTTTTGTTAACGTAATTTGGGATTTATATCTTTCTGCATTCTCTTTAGCTTCGAGCGTTTTAGCTGTCTTATATAACTTATGCAGAGTTGAATCGATCTGTTTTTTTGCTTCGAGCAATTCATCTTTTGTGTAAGCCATGCTGCCTCCGCAAAATTTCAATTCCACTTTTTCAAGGTTAATCCGCTATACGTTAAATCTGGAGTGCATCATATTTCCACTCTTAATTGAAGTTCATTTTTTTCTTTTAATCCCGAAGTATATTGCTATAGCCGCACACACTATGGCTGCTCCAACTGATATCACCAATGCTAACTCCATGCGATGTTTCTCCTCCCGCATCTTGATTCGTCGGCTATCATCATCTACTTCTTAGTGGTTAATCCACTTTTGAAGTGCATGAAAACTCCGCTCAATAGCTCACCTTATTAAACGACATATCTACCGTAATCTTGCAGTTGATGAAAAATGTGAGCAATAAAGACAATATCCTCTCTAAAGAAATAGAGGGCTACGTAGTTATTGACCAGCATAGGGCGATATCCAAGGGTAGCAAGCTCGGGCATACGAGATATCGCATGAATGTCTGGATTTTCACAAACAAGTCTGATTTGCTTATCGAATTCATCTACAAAATTTTGAGCAGTAGAAAAACCGTCAGCAATAGTAATTAAATAGCTAACGATTTCTTCGTAGTCAGCTTGAGCAGTTCTGAGTAGCTTATATTCATAAGCCATACTTTGCCTTAACGCCCGCAGTGAACTCTTTTCCTTCAGAGTATTGACCAGTTGCATACTCATGTTCAGCCTGCGCGGCTTTGGCAAGAAGTCTCGCTTTTGATAGCTCCTCCTGCATTGCCTCGTATTCATCACTTCGCATAACCACGAAAGCGTCATATCCATTACGGGTAACAGTGATCGGACCGCGGGACTGCTCTACACGACGAGCAAACCCTGCAGTATCCTTCATTTCCTTAATAGGAACGCATTCAGCCATGATAGTCTCCTTTGGACTTATTATGGACTTATTATGGCCTAATTATACCACCTTTTTCATTCCGAATTTATTGTACGCAATAATCTTTTCAGCGAGATAATCGACCCCATTACTCCTCGACCAACCGCCAAAGCTTATTCGCCCGAGTCGAACGAAATGTGATGTTGGCTACTTGATGGGCATTGACATTTGAGTAAGATACTCTGATTCTGGTCGGTCGACATCATTCAAATAGCAATAATAAATTGAGCCATGCGGTTCAAGTCTATTTTCTTTAATCCATTCAAATATATCCATCAGTGTAGGATCTTGTTTCTCATAGGGGCCTAAATCAATTGCTGATACGACTTTTCTGGTTGGCACCATTTTGCAAAGCATATTATCTTTATTCTTAATTTTTTGAGCGATTTGCCAACCCATCTCCACATCAAGAGTTTCCAGTTCCTGATTATGAAAGCAGACAATGGGCCCACTCATGGGGAACACCCCCGCCTCATTCAAGTAATCCCCCGTCAACGCCAGCGCTTGCTCTGCAAAACCCGAATAGTCCTTCATAAAATCAATCGTCTTGCGAATTGTTAACGTGTAATGCTCCGGCTCTTGTTTAATTTCAATACTTGATATTCGCGACATCTAATTAGCCTCCTGCTGGTTTACTTGCTACCTTCAAGAACAACAAACAAATTTCAATTTGTCGCCCCTCCAGGGGCATCTCTTGCTCTGTCAAACGTGACCAAACTTACTTCTTAGAGCTTAATCCGCTACACGTTGAACTTGAAGTGCATGACATCGCCATCCTGCACGACATATTCTTTTCCTTCTTGGCGTAGTTTTCCAGCACTGCGACAGCCAGACTCGCCGTCGAATGCAACATAGTCTTCATAGCTGGCCGTTTCAGCCTTAATAAAGCCTCTTTCGAAGTCGGTGTGAATAACGCCCGCAGCCTGGGGTGCCTTTGCTCCAATAGGAATAGTCCAGGCACGCGTCTCAATTTCACCACTGGTGAAATATGACTGTAGGCCCAAAAGACGATAGGCTTCCTTGACCAAACGCGTTAGACCACTCTCTTCTAGCCCTAAGGCGGCAAGATATTCCTCTGCTTCAGCTGCATCAAGCTCTGCTAAATCTGCTTCAACTTTTGCGCAAATCGGCACAGGAGTTGTTCCATCAATCTGCGGAAGATCGGCATCAAGTTGGTCTTCATCAACATTAGCGATGTAGAGCATTGGCTTCATCGTTAGAAGATGCAAATCACGCAACTCTTCAATTTCATCTTCATTAAGATCTAAGCTTGCCGCACGATGCCCTTCGTTTAGTCCTTCAAGCACTTTTTGCGCCGTCTCGAACTTTTTCAACAGCTTCTTATCACGCTTTGAATCTTTCTCAAGACGCGGAAGCGCTTTTTCAACCGTAGCCATATCTGCCAAGATTAGTTCCATCTTGATTGTTTCTACGTCGCTTTGTGGATCGACTTTACCTGCAACATGTACCACATCGGGATCAGAGAAAAAGCGAACAACCTCACAAATTGCATCAGTGTCGCGAATATTTGCCAAAAACTGATTGCCCAAGCCTTCACCTTGCGAGGCTCCCTTGACCAAACCAGCAATATCAACAAACTCAACGGTTGCAGGTATAATCTTTGCCGTTTTGTCGATTTTGCCCAGCGTATCCAAACGAGCATCAGGAACAGGAACAATACCAACGTTGGGATCAATTGTTGCAAAAGGATAATTTGCGGCAAAGCCACCTTTTTTTGTAAGCGCAGTAAATAGGGTTGATTTGCCCACATTGGGCAGACCAACTATGCCGATCGATAAGGCCATGAGACTCCTTGTGGTTAAGATTAAAAAAATACCGAACTATTATAGCAATCAAAACCGTCCGAAGAGCTCTTCCATGCGTTACGCACAACACAAGCTTCTAAAACAGAGCATTTACTCAAACAGCCGCTCCGCTTCAGCGAGGTTTTACTACATGCGGGAGCGTGCTGCGGCGGTATTACCACCTGCATCAGCGCTCTGAACTCGCGTCCTGCCGATTACCAGGGCAACCACAAAGATGGCGGCAGCAAATAACAAGATGATGCCTAGATTCCCAAACACTGTCCCAAGAACTGCTTGCGTTGGTGTTGTCGATAAAGTGGCAATTTGGGTGATGGCATCGGTGTACCAGTACGAAGGCGTGAAATGAGCGACCGAAACAACCTCAGAACCTAAAAGCTTGATATCAATCCATGCTCCGCCAAGGAATGATAGCGCCATCGCAATAATGTTGCCTGCAGCATTTGCTGCGTTCTCTTTCAGCCCTAACTGAGCAAACAAATACCCAAGGGCAAGAGGAACAGTCACAAACACCAACACCACCAGCATGATAAGAGCAAGGTTTATAAGGGGAACTCCCTCAAACGAGCCACTAAAGGCAGCAAGGCTTAAGAACCCTATCCAAGCCCACGCAAAAAGTGCAATCATCAAGCACGCTAAAGCGGTCTGAGAGTTAAAAGACGAAAGCTTGATGGGTGAAGCAAGATCGCGTCGACGAATCTCTCCCCTATTGAATGCCGACATTAGCATGGTTACGCATACAATAATACCAACAGTGAGCGGATAAGACGAAAACCGAAGGAAGCCAAGAAATCCTTCTGACATCTGCTTACTATCGCCCATGCTTTCCACCTTAACCTGCGCTGAACTCTCCATAGCTTGAGAGGTTTTGGCGATAAGCTCACTTGTCGTAAGCTGGGAGTTCACCGTAGAAACAGTTGAAAACAACGACAGATATTGATTCGTAATTTGGTCCATCATGGTTCCGTATATCGAGATATAACTTACCACTGTTTCGAGTGCGGGAGCATCCTTGCCCTCCGATAACGCTTCCAAAAAATCGTCGCTGAAACCTGGCTCGGCAATAATAATGTAGTCTGCAAGTCCTTGGGCTGTTGCATCTTGCAGGACTTGCCTATTGTCGTCTATTTCGACAATTTCGGCATGTCGGGCAAACTCTTCAGCGAGACCCTGCGTTACCGCACCTCCGTCACTATCGATAATTGCTACGGTAGGACGACTCGCTTCATATTCCTCAGTGCTATCTGTTCCAACAAGCGCGCTAACAAGAAATAGCCCAAAACAACTCAAAACAATGATGTAAGTAATCAGGAATGTTGGGTGTCGCAAAATTACCTTCAATGCGGTTTTAAAGACTTGCATGACGTTGCCTCCTTATAACGACCGCAGCGGCCACGAAGAGAACGCCCGCCGTGATTAGCAGGGTAATCAGCACCGAAAAATACTGCGTATAGGTGTCGTAGTAATACAAGCTGTAGAAAATATCGGCAATTTGTTTTGATGGGTTAATCATTTGGAGAACAGGAGCCGTACGCGACAATTCATCTGCCAATTGCATGCTTGCTTCACCATAGAGCCCTGCGAAAAGCGCCAAGAAGCAGCACAGACCTGTCATGATGCCAGCCTTCGCACCTTCGCTTAAACGGAATGAACCAACGAATGTACCGAGCGCGGTTGAAACAAGCGAAGCAACTGCTATCGCGAGAATGCAAGCGACATCTTTATCGCCAAAGTTAACTCCGAAGACATACTTGATAAACAGGTACCCCAGCAAAACGCAACAAAACGAGAGCAACCAACTTGCCAGGAGCGTAGCAATGAGTGTCGTTGCTTTCGAGGTGGCGCCAACGTTGCGACGCGCGCCTAAAGCTGATGTGCCGGAAAGCGTTGCAGAAATCGCTACAAGACCAATAGTTGAAGCCATGATTGCCGAAAAGCCGAGAAGTGCGTAAAAATAGCGGACTGTTTGGCTGGGTTCGTTATCGGTCACCCAAATCTCAGCAGTAAAATCTTCGCTTTTGACGAGCTCATTGACGCTTCCCATCTGTTCAAGCGCACGAGGATTTTCTTCAACAATGCCTGTAATGAGCACTTCATATTGAAGATAGGTATCGAGCAGATTCTTGACGATAGTGCGGTTAACCTTTTCAGAAGACATGCTCGAACTAATAGTGCCCACATGATAGCTAGGCTTGCCCGCGTCATCGATTGTCAGATAACCTTCGATAGCTTGCTCTTTAAGAAGTGCATGAGCCTCTTCGCTTGAGGAGACGAAGGTAGTTTTCAAGAACTGGTCTTCGCCTTCTTCGGAAACCACTTCAATCATCTGACTAAAAGAATGTGAATCCTCATAAGCTTGATCTTTGACAACAGCTACCGCAATTGGCTCAAAGTTTGAAGCTTCATCAAGATTTGCAAACATGAAATTGAATATTGTCGCTAGCACAAGCGGAAAGGCAAGCGCCCAAATGAGAACGTTTTTCTCACGCATGAGCGAGATGACGGTGTATTTAAAAGTATTCCACATAGGCTTCTCTAATCACGCAATTCTTTGCCAGTAATCTCAAGGAAGACATCGTTTAAGGTGGGAGGTTCTGAGTAGATTTTTCCGAACGCAATGCCATTGTTCTGCATAAACTCTAAAAGCCCGTGAAGGTTTTGGTTTCCTCCTGCATAGGTAACCTTAAGCTCAGGATGGCGATATTCGATATTTGAAACAAAGGGCACAGTTTGCAGAGTCGAAATATATGCCGAAGCATCATCAAAAAGTTCAACCTGGATTTTCTCGCCTGTGCCAATCATCTGCTTCAGCTCAACATTGGTTCCCGTTGCCAAAGCCTGACCCTTATCCATAATCATGATGCGCGTACAAATCTCTTCGACTTCCTCCATGTAATGGCTCGTATACACTACCGTCGAGCCGCGTTTAGCAAGCCCCACAATTCCCTGAAGAATTGCATTGCGACTCTGCGGGTCAACGGCAACGGTGGGCTCATCAAAGAAAAGAAGTTCGGGCTTGTGAGCAATGCCGCACGCAATGTTGAGACGACGAAGTAATCCACCTGAGAGCTTCTTAGGTCGAAACTTTACAAAATCTTCCAGCCCAACAAATTCGATTGCTTCCTCAACCAGAGCCTTACGCTCTTGCTTGTTTGATACATAGAGCCCACAGAAATAATCGATATTCTCACGGACTGTAAGCTCTTCAAACACTGCAACATGTTGCGGAACAATCCCGATTTTGCGCTTGAGATCGTAGCGTGAGGGACTCATCTTCTCCCCAAAAAGTTCAATGCTTCCTTTGTCATACATTAAAAGCTGCAGCATACAATTGATGGCTGTAGTCTTGCCGCTGCCATTGGGTCCAAGTAGTCCGAATATCTCGCCTTTCTTGATATGAAGATCAAAGTGATCAAGTGCCACTAACGACCCATATCGTTTGACAAGATTATTTACGCTTACAATGTCCATTATTGCTCCTCATCATTATTCGAGATGCTTTCATTGTGCAGGTTGACACCGCATTTCACCAGTGACTTGGCTCACTTCTTATCATGACAAATGTCATGAAGGCAATAAGCTTTCTTGGGCTACAATGAATTACATGGACAGAACATTTGATAAGAGTATCGTGTTGATTGCTTGCATGGCTGCTTTGCTGTTCACGCCCTTCAGTACTCTTTTTGTTGTAGCTTTTCTCCTCGCAATTGTTGTTGCTTTTATCAGCGAGATTCGAAGTGTTCCACCACGTGCAAGCGTTATTGGAATTGGGATATACCTTGTCTGCTCCTTAGTTATTCCAGAATTTGCAATTTTCATCCCTTTAGTTTCTTATGATTTCTTGCGCAAGGACTCGTGGTTTTATCGCCTGATCTGGCTTATTCCTTTCTTCTTAGGACTTCGCTTCTTTAGTATTTGGGGAACATTCTTTTTTCTAGGCGTAGCTGCCATCATGGTTTTCCTCTCTCAACGCACCCTCAAGATTGAGCGTGATATTGGAAGATATATTGAACTCAGAGATGAACTCCGCGAAGAATCCCTTGCGCTCGAGCAAAAAAAATCGCGATCTCCGTGAACGCCAAGATATGGAAATACACGTCGCAACGCTTAACGAGCGCGGTCGCATTGCGCGGGAAATCCACGACAACGTAGGACATCTTCTTACGCGCTCAGTTTTACAGGTCGAAGCCTTTCAGGTTGTCCATGCAAAAGACGAGCAAACGCGCAAAGAATTCGAGGAAGTCGGCTCAACTGTGCATGAAGCACTGGACAAAGTCCGCGAGAGCGTACACGATTTGCACGCAGACGCTTTCGATCTTGAAACACAACTCAAAGGGATAGTAAACGGATGCAACGAGCTTGATATCGAGCTCGAGTACCTTGCCGAAAATATCCCGACATCAGTTGGATACTACTTCGTCGCTCTCACGCGCGAAGCAATTTCAAATACTCTCAAGCACAGCACCGCCGACTCTATGCATATCAGTGCGCTTGAACAACCTGGGTTTTATCGATTGAGCATCAACGATAACGGAACGGAGAAGCAAGTCACTCCACATACTCAAGGTTTTACGCGTCGCGCCATGATGCCCGCCAACAAGCCTGGCCAGATGAAAAGCGGTATTGGATTGCGAAGCATGGAGGAGCGGGTAAGAAACCTTAACGGCTTTTTTCGTATTGATTCAAGCGATGGGTTTCGCATCGTCGCTTCAATCCCCCGACAAAGTGTAGGTGAATAATGGGCAAAACAACTTCGACGGATTCCATCAAGGTTATTATCGCTGATGACGATTCTTTTATCCGAAGCTCGCTTTCGACCATACTTCAAGCAAACGATGACATTGAAGTGTGTGCGCTGGGAGCACATGGCGATGAAGCAATCCAGCTTTACCGAGACCACCTTCCCGACATACTCCTCATCGACATTCAAATGCCTCACAAAGATGGACTTCAGGCAGCCTCAGAAATACTTGCCGAGCATCCCCAGGCGCGCATCGTTTTTCTTACAACTTTCTCTGATGATGAATATATCGTTTCTGCATTACGTATGGGGGCAAAGGGCTACCTCATCAAGCAGGAAGTTGCCAATATTGCGCCCGCGTTAAGATCGGTAATGATGGGACAAAACGTACTCGGCGATGAGGTGCTCGACCGTTTTGACTCCCTTATGCGATCAGAGTCCACAAGCCTCTCCGCCACCAAAAACTATAACGCTCTGAAAGAGGCTGGATTGTCTGAACGCGAGCTCGAAATACTTGAGCTTATTGCTGAGGGCTTGGACAACAAAGATATCGCAGCTCAAGCCTTTATGAGTGAGGGCACGGTACGAAATCACGTGAGCACGATTCTCTCTAAGCTCGGGCTGAAAAACCGCACGCAGCTTGCCGTCTTCTATTACCGGAATTTGTAAGTACTACATGCTAAAAAGCCCGAATTGGGCCCCCACAAACGAGACAAGAATCAGAAACACGAGTACGGGTGCCACATATTTCACCATAATGGTCCACGCACCCTCAAGCCTAAATGAACTCGATAACTTAATTTCATCAACCAGCGTTTTTGGCTTAATGATCCATCCAACAAAGATGCACGTTAGAATTGCGGCAAGGGGCATCATGACCGAATTCGATATAAAGTCGAAGAAGCCGAGGAGCGTCGAGTCTGCGCCTAAAGGCTCGATGAAAGACAAGATGTTGTAGCCCGCGTTGACGAAAATACCTCCCAGCACAACAGTCAACATCACCACAAAAAGAGACTGAATGCGCGTTAATTTCGTTTCATCACTCACAATTGAAACTCCTGCTTCTATCACTGAAATAGAGCTTGTGATTGCAGCAAAGAGAACCAGTAGGAAAAAGACAAATCCTATAGCTGTCGCAGCACTTCCCATATTTGCGAATATCTGAGGCAATACGATAAACATCAAATCTGGACCTGAATTTTCTGCAACAGCTTCGCCAGAACCGAGTGCAGAAAAAGCTGCGGGAACGATGGCCAGACCAGCCAAAAAAGCTACGCTGAAACCAAACCCGGCAATACGGGTTACACTCTGAGTCAAGCTTTCCTTTTTGCTTAAGTAGGAACCGTAGGTAATCATAATGGCCATTGCAAGCGACAAGCTAAAAAAGGTCTGCCCTAAAGCAGCTATCAAAAGTTCAGGAGTAATTTTACTTACATCCGGAATCAAGTAATACGCAGCACCACCAAGTGCACCTGGCTGCATAAGAGTAAAAACTGCCACACCCGCTGCCATGATGAGAAGTGCTGGCATAAGGATTAAGTTTGCTTTCTCAATCCCTTTTTGGACGCCAAAGGCAACGATGGTAAAAGTAAGTGCCATGAAAGCAAGCATCCAAAAATAGCTCTCAACATTACTCGAAATAAAGTTTGTAAAATATACACCACCATCAGCTAGAGCCGCAGGTCCGTCAACCAAATATGCAACCATATACTTGGTAATCCAGCCACCAATAATGCAGTAATACGGAGCAATTATCATTGGAATGGCTGCAGTAAACACCCCGATAAACGCATACTTTTTCCCAAAACTCCTGAAAGCCCCAATAACAGATTTGCCCGTTTTGCGACCGAGGGCAGTCTCAAGCAATAAAAGCGAAACACCAATAGTAAACACAAAAACGAAATACACCCAGACAAAGGTGCCACCATCGTATTTCGCTGCAAGATAAGGGAAGCGCCAAAGGTTGCCAAGACCAACTGCAGAACCTGCTGCAGCCAGGATAAACATCCACTTACCCGACCATTGGGCGCGCGTAGATATATCCTTTTCTGTTGACATTACTCTCCCTCGAAAACATTCATCACAAGTTTCGTATTGTATCTCATCCGACTCGACTATTGCTTTCAGCAAAGTTACAGCCGCTGTCTCTCTTTTATGGAGCAATAGGTCTTGGAACCAATCTTTTTTTGTTATTCACGCAATTTTTGGCAGAGGAGGCTCTTAATCCGGATTTCGTGGTGGGGCTAGCATCTCTCGAGTACGTTGTGGCACAGATTATACCAGGTCACAGCACTCCACCCAGGTTGCAAACAACGCAAACCGAGCGGAATACCGTGTTGGGTATCTTTAAAATCCGGACTAAGCCCTTTGTCTTCCAAAAATCGCCCCGTTCTCACTTTGTTCGAAAAACTTGTACGTCACGGCTTCTCCTCTCGCGGAATACACTACTGAGGTATCATACGTACAGTAAAAACGCTGCTGACAGAGAGGCTATACGCATGTGCGGAATCTGCGGATTCACGGGAACAACCGAGACTGACTCTAGAACACTCAAGGCCATGTGCGATGTCATGGCTCATCGCGGACCTGATGGCGAAGGTCAATACTTCGACCAAGGTATTGCGCTTGGGCACCGACGCCTGTCGCTTATCGACCTCGAAGGTGGCAACCAGCCAATGATTCGTGCAAGCAAGGATTTTTCATCACGAATAAGCTCACCTGCGCAAGGCATCCTCGATACCGGCGATTACGCAATTGTGTTTAACGGCGAGATATACAACTACCAAGATCTCACCCAAGAGCTGGAAGCGCTTGGATACAGCTTCGAAACCTCTTCCGATACTGAAGTGCTCCTAGTCTCCTATATCGCCTGGGGTAAAGAACTTCTCAACAAGGTACGTGGAATGTTTGCCTTCGCTATTTGGGACCGAGCAGTCCAAGAGCTTTTTTGCGCACGTGATTTCTTTGGCATCAAGCCCTTTTACTACACGACGACCGAATCGGGCGAGTTTGTGTTCGCCTCAGAAATAAAATGCATCCTTGAGTACCCCGGTATCGCTCGTGAGGTAAACACCGAGGCGCTTGAGCAATACTTAAGCTTTCAATATTCCGTTCTTCCGGAAACTTTCTTTAAGGGGATTTTCAAACTTCCTCCCGCTCATTACCTTATTATAAAACCTGGTGAAGCACCTGCTATCGAGCGATATTGGCAGCTTGATTACGAAATTGATACCACCCTTACCGAAGAACAAGCGGTCGAACAGATTCATTCCGCCGTTCAAGATTCTGTCACCTATCACATGGTTGCCGATGTTGAGGTTGCCTCATTTTTAAGTAGTGGCGTTGATTCCAATTACCTTACCGCTTCCTTGCACGATCAGGGCGGAAACATCAAGACATTCACCGTTGGCTTTGAGACTGCCGACGGGGAGAAATACAACGAAATCTCCTATGCTAAACAAGCCAGCGATTATCTTGACGTCGAAAACTATAGCCACGTCATTACCGAAGATGAATTCTGGGATAACCTTGGCACCGTTCAGTGGCATATGGACGAGCCTTCTGCCGATCCCGCTGCTGTTGCTCTGTATTTCGTCGATCGCGAGGCGGCAAAAAAGGTTAAGGCTGTTCTTTCGGGTGAAGGATCTGATGAGTTTTTTGGCGGATACACAATCTACCAAACGCCTCTCGAGAACCAAAAGCTCTCCTGGTGCCCTAAGCCCGTGCTTCGCCTCGGCTCAAAAATACTGAAAACACTCGGTATTCGCGGAGCAAATTACCTCTATCGCGCTGGCACTCCAATCGAGGAGCAATTCATCGGGAATGCAAACATGTTTAGCGTGGAAGAACGCGCGCGCATTCTAAAGCAAAGTCCAAGCAAACTTCGTCCGCAAGACATCACAGCACCTTATTATCGTGATGTCTCGTCCCTCGATGATGTCACAAAGATGCAATACATCGACATGAACTTGTGGCTGGTAGGCGATATTCTCTTAAAGACCGATAAGATGTCTATGGCTCACAGCCTCGAAAGCCGTGTTCCTTTCCTCGACAAGGAAGTATGGTCAGTTGCCCGAAGACTTCCCACGCCGCGAAAAGTCAACTTAACCACAACCAAAATTAGCTTGAGAAAAGCAGCTGAGAAGTTACTTCCGAAAGAATTCTGCGAGAAACGTAAGCTTGGCTTTCCCGTGCCCACACGCGTTTGGCTTAAGCAAGAGAAATACTACGAGCGAGTGAAGAACGCCTTCACAAATCAAGTGGCGGAAACATACTTCAACACTTCAGAGCTCATTGCCCTGCTCGACGCACACAGACGAGGAGAAGCCGACAATAGCCGGAAAATCTGGACGGTATACACCTTCCTTATTTGGCATGAAGTGTATTTTGCTGCTTAAGAGCTAAACTTGCTCATATCCGCTGCAACTAAATGGCCATCAGCATCTTGATACACGCCTAAACGGCCGTCTCTGCTCGCATAGATTTGCCTCATTCGAGACAGACTATTCTGGTTCTTTACATTCGAACTTGTCCCCTTTTTATTGTTTGAGGAATTCGAAAAATTCGGATTTAGCTTTACGGGACGCTTTTCCATGAAATCTCACCGACCTTTTTCAATTTGATTGATGAGGATATATCCCTCGAGCTCGCGGCTCTTTTTCTTCTTTTTCTTTTTTCGGTCTTTCTTCTTTGCCTCATCTAAAAGCTCATCTTCGACAGACTCGCCAGCTAAAGCATTCATAACCTGCGTCTCGTCGAGCGGATTGTTTTCGGGCAGATTAATAACTTGCGTTTCTTCGGCTGCAACTTCGAGAGCTACACATTCTTCGGTGATTTCTTGTTCTTCGATTTGCTTGGTAAGGCTGGCTTCTTGATTTTCTTCGATAGCAGAATCGACCGATTGCTCTGCTGATTGGGTGACGGCCTGCCCCGCCTCCTCGTACAAGAAACTCAAAGCGGCTAATTTTGCGTCACCCGGAGATATTTCATCGAGTTCGCTTTTGCTGACCTCTCCGAACACCTGAGGCTCTTCAGGATCGAATGACTCTGTTGGCGAGCTACTATCCCTTAACACTTCTATACCCGAAGGCATAACTTGACCCGAAAAAGAATTGTTTGAAATACCCAGCTTACCTATGAGGGAGGTGTTTGCCTGTGAGATAGCAAGCAGCTCGCGACCATATTCCTCGCGCTCATCGTCGCTAATATTCTCCTGCAGGTCTTTCGCTATTTCGGCAACACGATTCCAAGAGAGCGCATCGAGACTCTCTTTGGTTGAGGCAACTTTTTCAGCCTCTACAATAATCTGTTGCTCCGGCGATTTTTTCTTAAACACTGGATACCTTCCCTAGTTCCCCCATTATAGCGCATCGGGATATCCTGTTTTAGGTGTTGCGAGCTTGTAAACTATCATGCACCCGGCGTTCATAAAGAGCAAGAACTTAGTAGTTCACCCTCCAAAAGACCAATCCTTTTGCAGGAGCATTTTCGCCAGCTGCAGCCCTGTCCTTTTTCTCTAAGACTTCGCCTACCCACGAAGGCTCTCTTTTTTCTCGGCCAACCATTACCAAGGTTCCGACAATGGTGCGAACCATCGAATGGAGAAAAGCGTTGCCAATCACCTTAATAACCAGCACCTCTTGTCCCAGAAGCGCGTCTTCGTAGATGTCTATCTCAAAAACTTCTCGGCAGGTACTTTTTCCCACCGCAGATGCTGCCTGGCAAAAACTCTTGAAGTCATGCTCACCTATGAGATGCGCAGCCCCCACCCGCATGGCTTCAACATCGAGAGGCTTTGCAATATGCCACACCCTGTCGCTTATGAGCACCGGGCGTGCTTCGTTGATGCACAAAAAATAACGATACTCTCGCGATTGCGCATCGAAACGAGCAGAAAAGCCGCTCTGTTTTTCTTCAACTAAGTGAATAGATGCGCGGTCATCAATAAGCGCGTTGAGTGAGCGCTTCAGGGTTTGAAGCGGGCGTAAGCTAAACTCATCTTGCGTCAAATCAAAGCTTACCACTTGTGCACGAGCATTGACTCCTGAGTCTGTTCTGCCTGCACAAGTAGTTTCAATAGGACGCTTATAAAGAAGCTCTAGAGCTTCATTGAGTGACCCTTGCACGGTAAGCTGACCTGGCTGTTGCGCAAATCCGGAAAACGGCTTTCCGTCGTATGCCATGGCGAGCGCAATGGTATGAGTTTTAGGCATTTCCATCAAAAACCAAGACCAAACTTACGAGGCGCGCCATACTGGTCGCCCAAAAAGATCCTGAATCTCAGAGAGAAGGTTTACGTTGCGCGAGTCCACCGAGAGTGGCAGCTCTGCCCGAAACTTGCGGCCATCACTTTGAGATACAAATAGAATTACACCATCACGCCCTGGATACGACGAGAGAATACGATTCAACTTTGTGGAGTGAGTCGCAAAATCGGCTGCTGATATCTTGATTTCTAAAGGCTGAGGCTTTGTATCCTCTTCGTTTAGCGCAAGCACCTCGGCTTCAAACACTATCAGCTGATTACCCCTATCTGAGTGCTCAAACTTACCCTTTACCTTAACTATTGCGTCTTCGAAAATGGCATCCCTGTTTTCTTCGTATTTAAAGCACACGCACTCGATGTAGCCAGTAGTATCCTCAAGGGTAAAGTTTGCCATTCTTGTCTGACGCTTAGTCATACGCTCAGATACATCTGAAACCATCCCGACAAAGGTTGCCGAAGGAATGTCTCTTTCGCGTTCTGCTAAATCGCCCAAGGTAAACTTAGTCATGCGCGCAATTGCGTCCTCGTAGGGCTGAAGAGGGTGTTCGGAGACATAGATCTTGAGGATCTCTTTTTCGAAAGAGAGCTTAAGACGCTTATCCCATTCCACGCCATCAGGCTCAGGGATTGCTTGATCGAAGCCAGAATCTGGATCGTCGCCAAACATATCAAACATACTAACCTGACCAATATCACGATCTTTTTGGCGCTTCGAAGCTCCTTCAAGCAGGGGCGTTTCGTCTATAAAATACATGAGTTGCTTGCGCGTATACCCTGTCGAATCAAAAGCACCTGCCTTAATAAGAGCCTCCAATGTCTTACGGTTATAGCTCTTCGTGTCCATTCGATTCACGAAATCATGTAGCGACGTAAAGGGGCCGTTTTCTGTTCGCTCAATAATGATGCGCTCAACCACTTTCTCGCCTACACCGCGAACACCTGCAAGTCCGAAACGAATACCCTCGTCTGTAGGAGTAAATTCAAGATTTGAGCTATTAATATCAGGCGGCATAACCTGAATTCCGGAGCGATTGCAGCTCGCAATATACTTAATGAGTCGATCAGAGTTGCCCATATATGAAGACAGGACGGCAGCCATATAATCGTTGGGATAGTGAGCCTTGAGATAGGCTGTACGCATAACGATTACCGCATAAGCAGCTGAGTGAGATTTGTTGAAAGCGTATTCAGCGAATTTTTCCGCGTCAGCCCAGATCTTTTTTGCAATATCAAGAGAATAGCCATTTTCAACAGCACCGGTATTCCAGTCGTCTTCCAATTGACGCATGATATCAATATTCTTCTTACCCATAGCCTTGCGTAGCTTGTCAGCCTTTCCTGCTGAAAAGCCACTCATAACCATAGATATCTGCATGATTTGCTCTTGGTAGACCAAGGTGCCGTAGGTCTCCTCGAGAAGAGGCCTCAGGCGATCATCGTAGTAGGTGACAGGCTTCAATCCTCGTACACGATCAACATAGGTATCGACAAAGCCGTTTTCCAAAGGACCTGGACGGTTGAGTGCTATTGATGCAACGATATCCGAAAAGTGACGCGGCTTCATCCGTGAAAAGAGCTTCACATAGAGCGCACTTTCCACCTGGAACAAGCCATCCATGTTGCCGCCGCACATGAGGTCAAAGGATTTTGGGTCATCGAGCGGAATCTGATCGGGCTGTATTTCAACACCAAAGCGTTCCTTAATGTTTCGACAAGCACGAGAAATAACCGAAAGAGTACGTAGACCCAAGAAGTCCATCTTAAGCAAACCAAGGCTTGGCGTAACATGACCGTCGAATTGGGTGATAAGATCGCCACCCTTAGTATCACGCTTTGTGGGGATGTGGTCTTGCATGGGGTCGCGACAAATAATAGTTGCACAAGCATGCACTCCCTCGCCACGAATATGCCCCTCGATTGAAAGAGCGGCATCAAGAACATCTTTACACTCGGCCTCAGTCTCGTAAGCCTTTTTTAGATCAGGGTTTTTTGCAAGCGCATCTTTCAGCTTAATCCCAAGCTCATCTCCCACCAATTTTGAAAGACGATCACCGAGTCCGTAGGGGTAATCCAAAACTCGAGCAGCATCTCGAATGGCGTTTTTTGCTTGCAGAGTACCAAAGGTGATAACGCCCGCAACATGGTCTTCGCCATACACCTGCTTAACGTGCTCGATGACTTCACCACGACGCTCGTCGTCGAAGTCGACATCGATATCGGGCATCTCAATGCGCTCTGTCGATAGAAAACGCTCGAAGAGAAGGCCGTTTGTTAACGGGTCTAGATCGGTAATCCCAAGTGCATAGGCAACGATACTTCCTGCAGCGCTTCCTCGACCCGGGCCAACTCCAATGCCATTATCTTTCGCCCACTGGATATATTCCTGAACGATAAGGAAGTAGGCAGGAAATCCCTGTCCAATAATGACTTCAGCTTCATGCTCGTAGCGCTGCATGATTTCATCGCTGAGCTCATTTCCGTACCTCCGATGAAGACCTTCAAGACACTGTTTGCGGAAGAAACTATCCTCGGTCTCGCCTTCTGGCAAAGGAAAGCGTGGCAAGATAATGTCGCGCGCAAGCTCAACGTTGCATTTTTCGGCAATTTTTACGGTATTGTCGCATGCTTCCTGAAAATCGCGTAAAGCTTCTCGCATTTCCTCTTCGGTTTTCATGTAAAACTGATCGTTTGAGAAACGCATGCGTTTCGGATCATTCATGGTTGAGCCAGTGCCAATGCACAGCATGATATCTTGTGCGCGCGCATCTTCTTGTAACAAGTAGTGGAAATCGTTTGTTGCGACAGTTTCGAGCCCGGCTTCGTGGGCGATTTTAGCGAGCTGATGATTAAGCTCGGTTTGGGTTATACCACCATCGGTTGTCAGCCCTTGATTCTGAAGCTCAATATAAAAATCTCCCGGCTCATACACCGACGCAAGGCGTTTTGCCCAATCAAGCGCATCGCTATAGCGATTCTCATCAATTGCCTTCGGGATAATTCCTGCAAGACAGGCGCTTGTTGCGATGATGCCTTCAGAATACTTTTGCAGCATGCTAAAAGTGGTCCGAGGCTTGTAATAAAAGTTATCAACCTGTGACTCACTCACAAGCTTTACCAGGTTGTGATATCCCTCGTTTGTTTTAGCTAGCAAGAGCATATGGAAGAGCTTGGGTTTTGTATCTCGACGCAGCTCTTCGTCTGGCGTGAAATAAATCTCACAGCCAAATATTGGCTTGACGGCGATGCCGGTTTCTTTCTCGACATCGGCGCAAGCGTCGCTCAACTCCGGCACGCCGCTCATTACGCCGTGATCGGTGATGGCGACTGCGGGCATACCAAGCTCAGCAGCCCGTTTGACCATGTCGTAAATGTGAGTTGCGCCGTCTAAAAGAGAATATTCTGTGTGATTGTGAAGATGGACGAATGCCATATCTTGTGCCTAGCTCCTCTACTGGATACGTTCTGTCGTGTTCAAGAACATGATAGCAGCTTGTCATGTTGAGAGGAGCGATTTGCTGATGGAGATTTACGTGATTTCATCCATGCACGACTCAGAAACTCGATATATCAATCGAGTAAGGTCTATAAAACTCACGCCATGTTGCACTGAATCAAGCTGCCTACATTATGCGCGCCGTGTTTTAAGTTCCTTGGTAATCGCGGGAACTATCTCAAACACATCCCCAACCAAACAGTAGTCGGCAACCTCAAAGATGGGCGCGGTTTCATCGCTATTGATGGCGATAATGGTGCGAGCTTCACTCATACCAGCTAGGTGCTGAACTGCTCCGGAAATCCCGCAAGCAATATAGAGTTCGGGTGATACCGTAGTGCCTGTTTGCCCCACCTGCTTACTTGAAGCCAACCAGCCTGCATCAACCACTGCCCGCGAGCAAGCGATTGTTCCTCCCAGAGCCTCGGCGAGATCTTGCAGCATAGAAAAGCTTTCTGGCTTCTTCATTCCGCGACCGCCAGAAACAATAACCGAAGCTTCTGGCAATGGAATCCCTTCGTGCTCATGATTTTCAAGGATTTCTAATATTTCAAGACGCATACGTTCCGGAATAATAGACTCTTCGACAACCGAAACCACTCTACCCTCTTCTGGTAGAGGCTTTTTGAAGGCTCCCGGGCGCACCGTACCCATCTGAGGGCGTGTTTCGGCACAAAGAATACGAGCGTATAAATTACCGCCGAAGGTAGGTCGCTCCCACACCACATTGCCCGTATCTTCTTCAACACTCAAAGCCGTACAATCCGCCGTAAGACCCGTCTCAAGATCCACGGCAAGCTTGGAGGCAAGGTCGCGCCCATTAACTGTTGCACCAATAAGAATCGTATCTGGCAGATACTTTTTGACCAACTCTAAGAATGCATGACCGTAGGCATCGGTCGTGTAATACGAGTACTCATCGCCCTGTACTGAATAGATTACATCTGCCCCATATTCAGCAGAAAGCCGTTTCGCGTCTTCGCTGTTCCTGCCAATAACTACGGCACATAAGCGTTGATTGAGCGCATCAGCCAGCTTTCGCCCTTCGCCAAGCAGCTCGAGTCCAACGTTTTTTGGCTTTCCCTCGAAGCACTCGACAAAAACCCACACATCACGATATTCCTCAAATGACATTTCTGCCTCCTACAAAACCTTGGCTGTCGATAATTCGCTGATTAGTTTGGCTGCCGCATCTGGCGCAGAGCCTGAAATATGTAATCCGCTCGCCTCACGTGGTGGTACAAAGGTCTTTTTCACGCGCGTTGGCGAACCCTTAAGCCCTATCTTCGTCGTGTCGATTAACCTCTCGATATCCTCTAAATGTATCTCAGGAATTTCTGCAGTAAGCGAGTCAATCTTTGAAGCAAGCGTTGCATAACGAGGCTTGTTACTTTCCTTTGTGAATGTGCAGATTAGAGGAATGCTCGTTCTCACCCGCTCAAAGCCTTCGTCGGTTATACGACGCGCTATCACTTTTCGGTCGCACACCTCAACATCAAGCGCATGCGTAATCATAGGTAGACCCAGGTGCTCTGCCAAGGAAGCAACGGTCTGGCCAGTATCACCATCGATGGCCTGCTTGCCACCAAAGACCATGTCGACCGATCCAAGATAGCGAATGACTGCCGCGAGGATATAGCTTGTTGCGAAGGTATCCGAACCACCGAAGGCACGATCGGTTACGAGATACGCATCATCGGCACCCATCGATAGCGCCTCTCGCAGGATGGACTTAGCTTGCGCGGGTCCCATCGAAATTACCGTTACCCGCGCACCATAGCGATCCTTCATTTGCAGTGCGGCCTCAACCGCATGCCTATCATAAGGATTCATGATGCTCGGAACACCTGCTCTGATGAGGGTGTTTTTAACCGGATCAATCTTAATCTCGGTCGTATCCGGTACCTGTTTTATACAAACAACAATATTCATGGCAGCTTCCTACTTCGTAAATACACTGAGAATGCGTGAACTTCTACGCCTCAGCCTTTAGCATATTGGCTATGGCAACTCGTTGAATCTGGTTCGTCCCTTCAAAAATCTGAAAGACCTTTGCATCTCTCATCAGCTTTTCTACCGGATACTCGCGGCTATAACCATAACCGCCGAGCACCTGGACGGCGTTTGAGGTAACTTCTTGCAGCGCATCACTAACGAAGGTTTTGCATATTGCTCCCTCCATTCGCACAAGACTGCCTGCGTCAATCAGTTTCATTGTGTTATTGATTAGACATCGAGATGCTTCAATCTTAATAGCCATGTCAGCAAGCATGCTTTGTACCATCTGAAATTCAATGATGGGGTCACCGAAGGTTTTGCGGTCTTTTGCGTAGGCGCAGGCTTCATCCAGCGCGCGCTCCATAATGCCCAAAGCCATGGTGCTAACAAAAGCTCGAGAAAGATTGAGGGCATTGAGCGAAAGCTTATATCCAGCGCCTTCTTCGCCAAGCAAGCAGCTTTTGGAAACACGAACATCATCGAAAAATACTTCACTGGTGTCTGAAAGACGCAAACCCATTTTGTCTTCTCTGGAACCAACAGATACACCAGGCGTATCACGATCAACGATGAATGCACTTATTCCTTTGTTGCCTGCGGAAGGGTCGGTCTTAAAAAACGCAACATACACGGAAGCTATTGACCCGTTAGTTATGAAGGTCTTGCTTGCGTTTAAGATGTAGTCGTCGCCGTCTTTTATGGCTGCTCCACGAATACCTGCCGAGTTGGATCCAGCGTTAGGCTCGGTAAGAGCGAAGGCTGCAAGCCTCTTTTGCTTGAGAATTTCGGAAAAGTACTTCGTCTGCTCAGGGGTTCCAGCCAAGATAACATTTCTTAGAGCCACAAACGAGGTTACAAAAGTGATAGCATAGCCTGCATCCACCTTTGCGAGCTCTTCGAAAATGAGTGCACAGGTTTCAAAGCTTAGCCCTAAGCCGCCGTATTCTTTGGGTATCTCAGCAAGGTGTATTCCCATATCAAAGCCGAACTCAAATAGCTCTTGCGGGCAAAAACCTGCCCTATCTGCTTCTTGAACATGAGGCTTAATTTCGGCTTCCGCCATCTGCCTAACGAGCGCTATAAGCTCCTTTTGCTCTTCGGTATATGCTATCGACACCAATAAATCCTTTCGCGAGATTCATTCATCAAACAATATTGATTTAGCTGTTTTGATAGATTCTACCCTATTTTTTGCATAACTGAAATCTAAATTCCACTTCTCCATGCTCGCGAGAAGGCTTTCGAAGCTTGCAGTAAGACGGCAGCGCGAAAGCTAGTGTGAGGGAAGCTTTGATCATAGGCCTCTTTACCGAATGCCTTACTTACCAAAAGGATCACTGTATTTGTTAATTTAAAAACGGTCCAATATTTCTCAATCAACAATTGAAAAATGGTCCACTTCACAATATGCCTTCAAGCGTATGAAATGATGTGCTTGGAGGTGAATGAGGAGTGATTACATTA
>JBMNSJ010000011.1:0-48504 GCA_050945135.1 Raoultibacter sp. | reverse complement strand
TGACAAAAAGAAAGGCCTTGCGACCTGGTGAAACAAAACTATTTTTTATTAGTTAAACTGCGGAACGGACGTGAAAGTGCGCGCGTTTTGAGAAGAAGGTCTTGGTGAGGGAGTTGTCTAGACCTTGTTTGGCTGGAGCAGGAGGGGGAGATTGCCGCCTGTCGGCACACCAAATGTTTTTCTTGCATCTGAGGTGAAGTGCATGTATTATAACTCCTTGCCGTAAAGGCAATTCTATGGTGCGGGGTGGAGCAGTCTGGTAGCTCGCCGGGCTCATAACCCGGAGGTCATCGGTTCAAATCCGGTCCCCGCGACCAAACGTTACAGCAGGTCAGAAGCTTAAAGCGAATGACCTGCTTTTTTAATGCTCAAAAAGTCGTGAGCAGAATTTGAGCAGAATGGAAGTTTAACCCGAGTATAAGTTATATACCTGTACGCTAAGTTCAACCGAAGTCTCGCAATCTGGACTTGTTTCTTTTACTCGCCAGAAGTTTTTATCAGTTTTAGAAACCCTACCGGGGCGTTCCTTCAATGTCTCATCAATAGTGTTGAGAATTGATATGAAATCACGGTTCTTTTTATTGAATATGACGAGGGAGACTTTGGTATCTCGCCATGTTAAATAGCTAAACAGTTGATCAATCGCTTTGCTTAAACCTGCTTTACCATGCCAGATTTTGCATTCCGCTACAAATGCGGCATGGTTGTCAAAGAGGATATTTATATCTGTTTTGCCTTTTCTTCTGAAAGTTTCCCCGGTCGCACCTTCTTCATAATGGCTGTTGAGCATAGCAAGGATGACATCTCTCAGTCTTTCTTCATCAAGGGTTGCATATGCGGCAGGGGCTGTTTCGAATGTAGAGCACTGCGCATCAATGATCCTGATAATGTTTTCGTAGTCCTGTGAGGAAATTGCATAACTTGGCTCTTGCGATTTTGATGCTTTCGGTTTGGCTAGTCGTTTTTTCTTTAAAGGGATTTGTTGTATCGGTGCATCTCCTTTTGCTTGCAGAGGGATGCAGAGGCTCTTTTTAAGCGCATTTAACGAATCTAACCTCGCTGTTCTTTCGTCAAGCCATACACCAATTGTATCTTCAAGCTGGGAATTCCAATTATTGGCATCATTATTATTGGGCTCGATTTCATTTTGGAAGCTATTGATGGTTGACTCAAAATGTTTTTGAATAGATTCCGCGTCAGCCTTACTTTGCTGAACAGACAAAGAAAGAACTAAGAAGGATTGATCCTCAAATCTGCTTGTTTCAATAGAGTCTACTAGGAATGCTGCAAGCGTGTACCGTGATGGTTGCAAATCGAATAGCTTCGCATCGCCGGTAAATGCCACCTTGCAAGCAATTTTATAACCATCTCTGACGAAGTATTCAGGTTCATATGGAATCTGCCTTGCCCAGTGGTTATATTCTTTAACTTCCGACTCGCAAACAGATAATTCAAATCCATCTTGAGATATCCGTACGGGTGCAATGTAGTATTTATCGTAATAATATTCTATCCAGGAGGCCCGCTCTGTATTTTTTAGTTCGCTATCAGAAAGACGCTTAATTTCATTGTGAAGTTCAGTCGATAGAGCTGAAAAATAATCTCTGCTGCTTCTTCCCCTAAAACATTTTTTTGCACTCATGTTTACACCTGCAAGATTCCTTGATAGAAGGTGCCTGGGAACACCAGCGTGCGACTCTTCTTTTTGTCGTTGGAGAATGCAACTGTGATTGAGCTGGCAGTGATATCAAGTATTTCCCCATAGCCGAAGGCCTTATGAAATACCGTGTCACCAGGCTCAAGAGCATCGAGTTCTTCTTTTGTGACTAGAGGCTTCTCTTCAACGACCTCAGCGATATGCTCTGGGTAGCCAGATAGCCACCAACCATCTTTGTTGTCGGTAGCTTTCCCTCCGCCTTGTTTGAACTTAAACTTAGCACCGTGGGACGCAAGTGGCTCAAGAACAACATCAAGCTCCTTGCCGCCAATAACCCAGAGATTTCCCTTCTTGGGTCGATTGTCGACAAATTCCAGCTTATTATCGAGCAACGCGGCCTCTACCCAATCAGCCTTAATTTCAAGAACCTCAGGCTTTGACTCTTTTCCGTCGGGCGATACAGTAGTTGCCTCTATCGTCAGTACGGTTTTAGTCTTTGCTTCTTTTGCTGTCTTCTTTGGAGCCTTCGAAACAGTACCACCACGCAACGATTCCTCCTGCTTCATTTGCATATAGTCAAATTCGCTCAAGGAAGTATCAAACAAGCCAACCTGCTCACCCTCATGTTTATTAATGCCAGCGTATTCCAAGCTGGAGTCTTCGTAGCGGCGGAATTTGTAAACAACGTCATTCATTAAGCCATCGTTAAAGAGGCCCAATGAAACGAGAAGTTCAAAGTCGCTAACGGTTAGGCCGGTAACTTTCTGGAATAGGCCTGGCTCTAGTTGCGTAATAACATCCTTCAAGCATTGCTCGCGATAGTCTGTAAGATACATAAAGACTGGAATGCGTGTAGCGAACTTAATAAGCTTTTCCTGAACCTGTTTACGCTTTGACTTTAGCTCCTTCTCCTCTTCAGTAAGCTTCTTCTGCTCTTTCTTTGGCATATCCGGCTTTTCTCGCTTCGCCTTCTTAATGCCTTCAGATCTATTAACGATAGTTTCGAGCGTATCTGCGCCTAGTGCGCGGAACCCTTCAATATTCATAAGGGCTTCCATGGCTTTTTCGTTATTAAGCAAGCGAGTCAAAGTTGCATTGTCAACGTTAACAAGCAACGCGCTTTCCCAACGACGAGCAAGAAGCGTTGCGGACGTACCAGCCATTGCTATATCGAGGATCTCGCTTGCGCTGACCTGATGCATGGTCGAACCGTCATATGCAAGCACAGGCAAGAAGTTAATAAACTCGCCAACCTTCTGTTCTGGGCCAGTTTCATCCACGCTAAGGCGAAGGCTATAGTTGGACACCATGCGCAAGGCGCGATCGAGCGCGAAGTCAAACAGATAACATTCGCGCTTCTCGATTTCTTTACCGTGTTCGCCATCAATAACCCAAGGGCTTTGAACGCGGAATGCGGCCTGGAAATATGACTCTGGGCTCTTCATGTTGGTAAGCATGAATATGCCCGTCCAAGGGCGCACGGTAACACCTGTGGTCAACTTACCGCATGTAAGCGTGATGGTCTTTGAATGCAGGGGGTCCTGCATTGTTTCCTGGACTCTATCGAGAGCATCCACGCCGACGCCCGCACCAGTACCAGCGCATACGTTGATGGTGTAGTCCTGAAAGAAGGTATTCTGCTTTTCCATCAATAAGTTACGCATTGCAAAGCACGCGTTTACGCGAGGCAAATACCATAGAGTGTGGTTTAGAACATTAAGCAGACGCGTGTCTGAATACGGCATCGGCGGCTTTTCGGCACCCAGTTTCAAATCATCCACAGAAGAAGGCAAATACGCGCCGCGCATCAGGTCGAGCCACTTTTGTACGTACTCTTTCAAAACAAACTCGGCCGAATCCCCTTCACCTTTTGCCTCGAAGAAAGCATTTAAATCGAAAGAATTGAACTCTCCGCCTAAAGCAATGTTTTTAATTTCTTCTGGCATGCTATAGGTGAGCATAACCATACGCGGAAGAGATTCATATGGGTTATTCGGACCTGTCCAAGCCTCTTTAGCGGCTTGCTCATCAGAGTAGGTCCAGTTATATACCTGCTCTTCAATAAATTCACCAGAGTTGAGGGCCCTAAACGGCGTGCCCGACAAGAATAGGTAATACTTCGTAGCGATAGGTAAGTCACCCTCGTTAACTTCGTTACCAGTATTAATCTTTCCTACGCGCGTGTCTTCATCTTCGTTGGTGTCTTGTTCATCCTCGCTTGGCTGGACAAACAGGTTCTTAGAGTTTTCATTCCATGCACCAAAATGGTATTCATCGAATACAACTAAATCCCAATCTTCTAGATGAACCCATTCGTTACGCGGCTTGATGGCTCCCGTTTTTGAATCGCGACCAAGGAAATCTTGGAACGATCCGAAGCACACGATAGGCCTGTCTGGATCAGCATCTTCGTATTGAAGACCTTCGCGCGAAACAAACTGCCAGCCTTCAAAGTCCACGTGCAGCATTAGGTCTTCGTACCATGCAGTTTTTACAGCGGGCTTAAAGGTGAGTACCAGCACACGTTTGCAGCCCATTTCCTTGGCAAGCTCATACGTTGCAAATGTTTTACCAAAACGCATCTTGGCGTTCCATAAAAACTTCGGTGCAAAGGGCGCGCCTTCTTCGGTGATGGAACGGTAGAATGCTAACGTCTTCTCAACAGCTTTTTGCTGTTCTGGACGCATTTTAAAATCTAAGGTGCGACGCTCATCATTTTCAGTACGGTCGCGTACTGAAAGCCATGCTGCTCGGACGTCATTAACGTTGCAGCGGAACCATTCTGTCTTCTTGCCATCTGCATCACGCAGGCGATAAAAGCCATGCTGCTCAAGATTTTCGTGTACAGGATGATCTAAAAAGGAGGACCCATCAGAGCGTACTGCAGGCTCAGTGAATACAACTTTATACGAACGCTCCCCAGGCTTAAGCGTGGGGTAATGTTCATGCATGCGTTGATCTATTGTTCGAGAAGTAAAGCCAACCTTCAGCATTCCTTCATATTGAGGGTTGCTGTCTCCGTAAGCATAAATAATCGGCTGCGAATCAGGGCGTTGAGGAAAGAATTCATGCTTCATGATCAAAGCTCCATTGGTCTAACGAGCTCAGCAATGAATGCCGATTCTTTTGCTGTAATGCCATACTTCTCATACAGTTTTTCATCGGACCACGCTTCAGTGAAATCCTCTTGCGGAACAAACGAGTAGACTTTGCTTGTAGCATGCTGCGACGGTTTTTTAAGTAAAACGAGAAAACGGAAAAAGCGCGTTGTTATATAGCTGATTACATTCTCACATTCTTTTTTGCTAGAAAAAGGCCCAATAACAAGATATGTTTCAGTGCAAGCCGCCCCCGGTTCACCAACAAACGGTTTTCCTAGGATTGGGTGAGGAAATGCATCGCTGCCGCTACCAGCTTCTGGGATGAATACCTTCCATTTGTCAATCCACTCTGCATTCTTAGTTATTTCTTTTCGTTCAGTGAAGGCAATCCCTCCATTTTCGTATAAGCGGACGCCGCCACGACTCTTGCCTCTATATAAGGTGTCAAACCCGAAAGGTTTTCTTGCGCTAACAAGCGCTTCCATAGATTTGTTAGTTTTTGATTGCACCTTATGCAAGATGTCGACACCTTCATTCCATCTTATGAATGTGTCGTTGCCATTTTCGAGAAGGGGCCTTTCAACGGTTTCACTAGACTCATTGCCATCATGGCTTGTTACGGCGCATAGACCATGATGGTCCCTATCCCAAAGAAAGTAGCAAATGCCACCCTTAATTTGAACGCCAGGGAAGCAGTCGTTTGCATTGGGATAGTCATGCATTATGCGAAGTCGGTCGTCGTTGAGCATTGTGTTTCGGAAAGAATCCAGGCCCTTTCCACCCGAAAACCAGCGCGCGGGAATAATCATGCTCAGATAACGAGGCTGGAGCTTCATGGCCTGTTCAACAAACATTTGATAGATTGGAGAAGCACTTACGCGATACCCACCATCGCTTAGCTGATAAGGGGGATTGCCGATAATAACATCAAATTTCATAGTAAAAAGCTCCTCGGGATTATCAAGATGAATAAGCTCGTATGCATGTGTTTCGAGAATGTCATCTCGTTCATATTCGGCTTTCGGTGCGCCGCAATATTTACAACGCCCCGCATACCACTCATGCTCTATCCTTCGAAACCTGATGTTCCCTTCTGGATCATCAAAATGAACAACGGAATAGATGCTTTCTGGGTATTTGGAGCAATATACGCTTCGGCGAGACAAGAGGCTCGTAAGTTCAGTGATGGCAATGCCGTACAGCTGATTGCGGTAAATGTGGTCGAGTCGCTCTTGCAACTCAGGGAATTCATCTTCAAGCCCATCAATCAAGCGTTTAGCAATCTCGCGAAGGAAAACCCCTGACTTGCAAGCAGGATCTAAAAATGTAGCGCTGCTGTCATGCCAAATCTCATCTGGCAGCATGTCTAGCACCTGGTTTGCAATGTCGGGCGGAGTAAATACTTCGTCGTTGCTCAAGTTGGCTAGGCAGCTCAAAACATCCGGGTTATAAGCTTGCGCAAATAAATCACTCATGTGAGTTCACCTCATAAAACTCAACTAGTGGATATTCCTTTATTGGGGATGGGATGTACGCATTGGTTTCCTCATCAAATTCCCATTCTGTCGCGTTGCTTCCGCTGGCTCCAAATAGACTCATTTGTTCTTTGTGCCCTTCGAGCATTTCATCTAGGCGAAAGTCGCGGCGTTTTACTTTACTTCCAATAGCAAGCGACCATTCTGAAAAGATAATAGGTTCGCCATTCGACGCCTTCAGATTAAGTGCATCGCCGCAAAGAATGTTACGGCCCAATACGTATTTGATCGCAGACATAAAGCGGGGGTTGATAGCTTTCTTGGCTACCTTCTCGTAAGCTTCGTTGACTATGCCATAAAGGCGATCTCGGCATTCCTGCGCATTGTCCGAAAGAAGTTCAACACCATAAATACTGCCAACCGCAACAAAGGCGTATTTCTCGTATTCTGCAAGGCTCTTCCCGTAGCGGGTTTTGACCACGTCGAGCTTGCGACGCAGGACTTCAGCAAGGAAGTTGCCATTACCGCATGCGGGCTCGAGGAATCGCGATTCGATACGCTCTGTCTCTTGTTTCACCATGTCCAGCATGGCGTTTACTTCGCGTTCATTGGTGAAAACTTCGCCATGGTCTGCTACGCGTTGTTTTGATTTAACTTGTGGGGCCATTGGTTATTTCCCCTTTGCGGATAGTTCGTTGATGAGGCAATTACGGAATAGCGCGCTAAAGCTCATGCCGCTCATTGCCGCGTATTCGGTGGCCGCATCTTTCAGGTTCTCTGGAATTCGGACCGTTACGGCAACACTCTTACCCTCGGCCAGATGTGCCTGGATTTCTGCAGCGGATGAGTTGCCAGTTACCATGTCCTTGTAGCTCTTAGCCATACTTTGTCCTTACGACGAAGTGCAGTGTATTTGCAATACATAGCATGATATCACTGTTAGGCTTTTTGTCCTTAGCTGCCAGCATAGAATGGTGGGGCTTATTGCTGAATCCTTTCGGGCCGAAACATACCTTCGCCGCCTAGGACCTTGCCTTAAATCATTCTCGCATCTAGCAATCGATGGTAGCTCATCTTCGTCGGCAATATTGTCACTGATGCCGTGAACACCACCCGTTCTCGATACTCCATTGCCGCACCAGAAACATGCACCCTGCATTACCCTGGTTTCGCATCCATAGCCTCTCCGCTGTGGCTACGCCCGTTGGCGGTCCTTTTAGTCTCATATGCTCGCATGGAACACCGCGCATAAACAAGGGCCGTGAAAACCTTTAGAACTTTTCGCAAGCCCGGCCAAAACTTCTAAAGCTCATGTGCCCTTCGGGTTTCACTTTCCCCCTTGCATACCCGCGGCAACCCACACGCCCTTTGAGCCACAAGGCACGCTCAAGGGGAGCAGCCAAAAGTAGAGAGGCAAGACAATGGAAGCTATCAACAACAAGGCAATGAAGGGCATCCGCACGTTCCTGGAGCGCCGCGGCATGGAAATCCTCGAGACCGGCTGGGCGCACGGCAACTACAGCATCGACTACATCGCCCGTGACGAAGGCGAGCTGGTCTTCATCGATTGCCAGATTCGCGAGAACGCAGGCAAGGGCCTGGGCGGCGAAGACATCAACCGCGACAAGTTCGAGCAGCTGGCCGCAGCTTACCTGGCCGAGCATCAGGACACGCCCGAAGGCACCGTTCGCTTCGACGTGGTGACCATGCTCATCCTGAGCGACCAAAAAGCTCTTCTCCGCCATCATCGCAACGCCCTAGGCATCAGTGAGGCCTAAGCCTCTCTAGCACCCTCACCGGTGCAGCCCGCAGCCCGCAAGGGTTGCGGGCTTAGTTGCGCTAACAACACTTCCGCTGCCTGCATTGGGGAAATGACTGCCCATTCCCCCAAGCCCCTAGGCATCAAAGGCACGCCCTTTGAAATCCCTTTTTGCCTGCGCTATGACGGTCGTGACGGTAATGACGGTTAGCGCGGCACAACCCCTCTTATCGTCATCGTCACAAAACGCTAGCCTTGCGCCCCCCCTTACCACCACGAACGCCCTCATGCAGATTTGGTTGGTCTGCATTCCGTGCAACCGAAGTGGAAAGCTTGCCTGATGCCGCGTGCTTGGCGTGCCGCCAAGGGTTGCAGCCCTATCGGCTGCAACCGCCGCTGCGCTACAGCAGACAATTCGCTGGATTGTCTGCTTCCGCTTCGCTCTCGCTTCGGCAACCCGCGCCGCCGTATCGTTGCCTACTGGACGTGGCAATCTTGCGGCTTACGGGATGCCTGCGCTCACGGCCGGCGATCCATCTGCGAAGCGTGCCACTGGCACCCTATCGCCGACTGGACGTCTCTCGCAGCATGGCAGACGCGCACGGCGTAAAAACGCTCTGCCTCCGTCGCGTTTTTCTGGTGCGCGCCTGCTGCTGCTCACAGTGATTGCAAGATGTACGAACGTGCTCACAAACGCGCCTTCGGCACCTTTGCTCACGTGTTCGATCTTGCCCTGCGCTTGGCGCTCAGGGGTGTGCTCGCCAACTTCCGCACGCTTGCTGCGTGTGGGTTTGCCTGCACTAAAAGCAAGACACCGCCCGGGTCCCTGAACCCAGACGGTGCCTGAAACAATCAATATGCGCAGCGCTTATTCCATGCTTTCGTCCATGGCTTGCGCCATGAACATTGCGCTTTCCATGCCGACGGCTTTGAGCAATCCGTTGCGGCTGAACCCGCGGCCGAGCTTGTTGCCGTTGACCTTTGTGCCGGTACTGGTGCGCTTGAAAGTGAAATCTTTACCACCTTTGGCAACAGTCATCTTCACTCCCTTTGCGTTAAGAGCCTCGCTGAGCGCGCGCACTTTGTTTTCTTGAGGCACGTTTTGGACTTCGTGCACCGATGCCTTTACAGCCTCGCGGATATATTGCTTGTCGCTACGCACCCCACGACGCGCCATTTCCTTTTCGGCACGCGTTGGCTGACGCGCGTGAACTTTGGAATTGCGTTCATTTGCCCGCATCTGCTGCAGGCCCCATTTGCGGTCCATGTCGCGCACGGCGTTAGCGCGGGCAACCTTGGCCTGCTGCCCACGGCCTTCTGCCAGGCGCCTTCCCGTTTCCAGGTTGGTGCGGTTGATACCGATGTGCACCGCGTAGCGATTGGTGCCATCTGCAGCGCAATGCTCTCGATGCATTACCCAAACTGCCTCTTGGTTGGGGTAGCGTGTTGAAACGTACTGGCGTGCATACTCCATGCATTTCTCTGGCGTCATCGGCCCGCCATTGCAGCTGCATTCGTCAGGGTTGAATCCCAATACTTGGTGATACATCACCGTATTGGCTGCCCCTGCGCGGCTGGCAACGTCGTGGCCATACGCCGCACGCGTGCGCGCCATCTCGGCTTCCCACTTGTCCTCGTTAGCAAGGTTTTGCGATGAGCGCGCCAGAGCACGCTCATCATTCAGATACTTGCCAAGGTTTCCTGTATGGCCTGCGGTGGTGACGCTTACCTGCTTGATGGCTGTCATGGTCCATCACCTAGTCCCACGCTGCAAACTCATCATCGAGCACTTCTGCCTGGCTTGTCTCTGGTGCTTTCATTGTCTCGAAATCTGGCATCCAGGTGCTTATCTCAGACTCTTCACTTGCCAGCGCTTCGGCACGAGCACGGAAAGCCTGCTTCTTCAGCGCTTCTTCCTCCTGCGTTCCCAATCCGAAGAAATCGCCTGCAGGGGTTTTGCTTGCAAGCGTCAAGGGCATTTCGAACACGCCCTCGCGTCCAGGGGCGGAATTCTCACCGCCTTTAATGACGATGCTGCCATCGCGCACTGCAATGCGGTTTTGCCATTCCCATTCATGGATGACGTCATCTGCGGTCTCGTTGAAACTCTCGGAGCTGCCAGATCGCGAGCTTCCCTGGCGCTGTTGGCTGGTGGCATTGGTGCGCACCGTGCGCTTGCCCGCAAGTTTGGTAAACAGCGCGAAGTCTTCTGGATCTGCCAGCGATAGCGCCACTTTGCCGCCGATGGAGCCGATGATCTTCGCCTTGCCCGCACCGTTGTCTCCCGGCTTGTCGTAGGCGTTCAGCTGCTTGATATTCTGCACGAAAAAGTTCGCGCGGATATCCATGGAACGGCCGAGCGTGGCTATCAGCGGCGTGCATTCGACGCGCCCCATGTTGCCCCATTCATCACCCAAGATAATGGTCTTGCGTGACAGGCGTCCGCCATTCTGCGCGGCCTTTGCTTGCGCCACGCGCCACCACTGGTTGAAGAACGCGGCATAGATTACCTGGTAGGGGTCGCCGTCTTCAAGCAGGTGGAAATACGCAACGGCCTTGCCGTCGAACAGCTCATCCATCGAAAGCGAGCTCTGTGCGGTGATAGCGCGGATGCTCTCATCGTTGAATATGCCTACCGCCTCCTTCAGCGTGCTAATGACGTTTTTCCCTGCCGTGGTCAAGCCGCCATCGGATAGGAAATCGCCTGCGGGCGCAAACGCAGGATGACTTGGGCCCAGGCTGCGGATATAGTCCTTCAAGGGTGCGGAGGGGTCCTTACCAGCACCTGCGGTTCCAGCCGCGATGATGTCTGCCACCGATGCCATGTTCTTTGCCTTACGAGGCGCATCAGAGCACGCTACGAGCAGGATGATAGAGGTGAGGCACGAGCGTGCCGCCTTGGGGAAGTAGGTGTTGGTCTCGCCGCCCAAGGGGATAAGGTCGGATGCCACTTGTCGTGCCGCCCTTTGGGCTTCGCCGATGTTTCCTTCTTCCACATAAGAGGTAACCAGATCAATTGGGTTGAAGCCGCTTGCCCCAGGATAGCCCTGCAAATCGAAGATAACACGCTTGTACCCAAGTTCCGTCGCCTTGTCGCCGGTAAGTTCCACCAACTCAGGTTTGCCCGCCACAAGCAGGTTTGCCCCGGCAGCCATGCAAAGATGGATGGATTCGAGCATGACCAGCTGCGACTTGCCCGAGCCTGTTTTTCCCACTACCAGGTAGTGCGGGATGCTGGCGTCGTATAGATAGCCGCGCTTAGAGGCGGATAAAACCAGCCCGGCATCATTTGGTTGCCCTTTACCGTTCCAATAGTCGTTTTTGCGGCGGAGGCTGCCCCAACCTTTAATAACGGATACACTTCCTAAAAGAGAGCCGTCTTCGGCAACGCGGGCGGGCTTTGCGTAGTGCCGATACATTGCGAATAGCGCAATCCCCGAAGCCACGATTGCAAACCAGGTGAACAGCGGCAGCAGCTGCGTTGTATTCGTGACTGTTGTGAATGCCAAGTTCCAATAAGCGCTTCCGCCCTCATGGAAAATCGCGTTATAGGGTGCGGCAAGGTTGGGCTTGCCCTGGCCGAGCAGCGCACATGCCAACGGCACCCCGAAAGGTGCCGTGCCAATGCTTGCGAGCACGGCAAGCATTGCAAGGATTGCAACGCCTGCCGCCTTGAATATTTTCTGGCTATCCATGGCTCGGTCCCTTCTTGAAGCCGTAGCCCGTCCCAACGGGGACTTCAGAGCCCATGGTGTCGCAAAGGCAGAAGGCGTAAGTCCAGGTCTCGCCATCGTTGATGCGGTTGGACAGCGCATTGAGAACGCGATTGTTCATGTCGAGGTAGTCAATGGAGAGGCTTTCGAAGCGGGTGCGCTCAAGTGCTTCATCGTGGCGGCCCAGCTTGTAAAGGTCGGCATAGTTGGTGAAGTAGCCGTACAGGAAGGCGCCCTTCTTCTCGCAGATTGCGTCATCGAGGGTGGCAGGCTCGTCGGCCTTGAACGCCCAGACGAAATATAGGCATTGGGCGGCGTATTCCGCTTCGGGGTTGAGGATGACCATATGCTCGGGGATAAGTTCCATCTTGCCGTTTGCAAGCGTTGTGGTTGAAAAAGTTGCAGTCATTGTTTCTCCTAAGGGTTAGATGCTGTTTCGAGCATCGCTTATAAATTGGGATACATCTTCAGAAGTACGCGCTATGGCCGAGAAGGCAAGCGCAAGCTCTTGTTCTATGTGATTCGGGCGGTGATGCGTGTTCAGCTCTCGGGCGCATTGGTTCAGATTTGCGCCTGCCCGCCTCAGGTTCACATAGACCTTCTTGAGCGCTTCTGCATCCGTGCGGATAACAGGGCGGCTGCTGTCTTGCAGCGCGCATCTGCGCATGTAGTCGCTGATGCTAAGGCCCGCTGATGCGGCGCGCTGTGCGATGGCATCATGCTCGCCAACGGCAACGCGCACATTCAGGCGGCTTGTCTTCTGCTCTGCCATGACTACACCTCCAGTACGGGCTGCGAGTCTGCGCCGACGATCTTTGTAAGCGTTATCAGGCGGGCCGTGCTCGTGCGGCGGTAGTCGTAATTGGTGCCGCGCTCATGCAGAAACGCTGAATGCTCGTTAAGGAACTTCGCGAGCACGTTGGACTTCACGTCGGTGACGCCGGCCTCGTCGATAAGTTGCGTCGCCGTACCTTCCCAGTTACCGGCCCGGTTGGACATGAAGTCGAGTACAGTCAACACGACAGCCGGAACATCACGCTCTTCCAGCTCGTCGCGGCTGGTCTGCTCTATAAGCTCCCAGCGGCAATCGCGGAAGGCCAGCTTGTATTCGGCAAGGTCGACATCGCGCCCTGTAACCGATAGCGTGGCCTTGCCATCGAAGAAGTTGCCCTTGGCAAGGATCATGGTCTCGTCGGCGCTTCCCATGATGCCGTTTGACCCCGATACCATGTTGAATACGTTGGACGAATCCGACATCTTGCGCGTGTGATGGATGAGCAGCACGGCTAGGCCATGTTCATCGGCAAAGCGCTTGAGCATTCCTAGGTCGCCGTAGTCGGCAGCATAGGCGTTATCATTGGTGGCGTTGCGTACGGTTTGCAGGGTATCGACGATGACGAGCTTCGTGTCGGGGTGCTGTGCCACGAAGCGCTCAAGCTGGCCGACAAGGCCGTTTTGCAGTTTGTCGGCCATTACGGCAAAGTGAAGCTTCTCGTTTGCCGCATCTGTCAGATGAAACAGTCGCTGCTGGATGCGCGGAAAGGTGTCTTCCAAGCACAGGTAGAGCACTTCTGCCTGGGCAGTTGCGTGCTCGAGGAAGGGCTGCCCCGTGCTAACGCAAAGGCCAAGCAATGCGGCGAACCACGATTTGCCCACCTTCGGAGTGCCAGCCAAGACAATGAGCCCGACGGCCAGCAGCCCCTCTATCAGCCAGCTGATTCCCTCAAGCGGGCGCTCTAGCAGCTCTTGTGCGGTAACCGTTTCCAGATCGCCCGGCATCTAAATCGCCTCAGGCGGAATGCGGCGCGCTTGCCAGTGCCCGCGGTAATCAAGGTAGGGTTCCATGCGTGCGGCAGCATAGAGGGCATCAACTTTTTCGGCAAGCTGCAGGGTGAATTCGAAGACTTCCTGATCGCTGGGATAGGCAGAAAGCCCAAGGTTGGTTAAGCGGCGTTCTTTGGCGAGCATGCCGTTGAAGTAGGTTTCAGCAGACATTGCGGCTCCTTGCTAGTCGGAAGCGCAATAAGGCAGTAAAATGCCTCTTGCGGCTTAGCGGTCGTGTGGGGTGCAACTTCTTGGCGGAGGGGCACCCTATTTTTGTGTAGCTATGCATATTTCTTCTCCTCGTCATCGCGTGGCAGTTCCAAGCCCAGCTCGCGGTAAAGCACGCTGCGCGGGATTACCCAGGTTGCTCCGAGCTTCTTGAAGGGCAGCGTTCCTGCCTTTGCAAGCTTCTGGCCCTTGCTGTATGAGATGCCAATTTGTTTGCAGGTCTCGTTAAGCGTCATCAGCCTATCCATTTTCTACCTCCTTTCATTGAAACTTCGGTATAATCGTATTAAATCACGGAGTTTGAGCTATTGCAACATACTTTCGTAATAAACATTGCTTTTTGCGGTAGTTCGACATATCATGAACGGAAAACGTATGTACAGAAAGGCGCAAGGGATGACAATCTGCATAGCTAAGAGCAAGAGCATCCTCGGGCATTACTTCCTAAGGATCGTCCCTGAGGACAACGCCATTAAGGACATGCCAGCTTTCATTAATAACTTGACGACCGCCAAAACGCACAAGCAGCTTGTTGCGGCTATCGAGGATGCGCCTTTGCTTGCCGGCGAAAAGGGCGGCCCTAACCAGCCGAAGCGCGTTATGACCACCTATGAATGCATCGATTTGCTTGACTTTGAGTTCGAAGGGGTCGACAAGAAGATTCTTGCCAGTGAGATGTTTCTTTATGCGCCAAAGGAATTGCGTGCGAATAGCAGCAAGGAAAGCCCCGCCGCTGAATTCGACGCTTACGAAACCCGTTTTTGCGATGAGCTGAAGAAGCACGATAATGGATTCAAGGTAATCGTCGAACCTGTCCAGGACTGGATGATGTTTAGAAACACCCTGGCGATGGGGGCGGCGCTGCTTGCAAACATCGAGAACCTGCCCAAGGGCGGCCGCGTGTTGGAAGAAGCTGGCTTTAGCATTCCTGATAAGAGCGCGTATGGTTTCCCTGTATTTGCCGCACCGCTTAAACTGCAGGCGACAACCTATCTGCTTCAGTTTCTGAAGCACCCCATTGCATCATCGAAGTCAACTGGCGCTGATGCAGATTTCCTCTTTTGGCTTTACCAACAGGAGGTGGAAGCCAACAAGCGCAAAGGTGGCCTCTATCCTGTCAATACTTATGCATTGGGCGGCGTAGACGAAGACGTATTCGTATCGAATCACTGGGACGCAACCCAGAAAAGTTTTGGTGTGGCAGATACTATCCTTGCACCCGTTTCCGAGGACAAGAACCTCTACCTTGCCGTCAAGCAATCTGGAAGCCAGCTTGAGATGGCGAAAAGGATCGTCTGGGCGCTTTGGAAGGCATCCCAAGGCCTCATCGATCAAGACGGCGCGCTGCTTGGCATGACCCAGGATAGCGAGAGCCTGTTCATGCCCAAGCAAAATACGCCAACCTATACCTTCCATTCGCTTATCAGCAAGGCGTGGTATGAGCTTTGCTACCACGAGAACCGTAAGCTCATCGTGTGCAAGCATTGCGGTTGCGGCGTGCTGGCATCGCTCAGGGGCCCGGGCAAGGAATACTGCAGCGACTCTTGCCGAACGCAGGACAAAGGCTAGCCGCCATGGCAACCGTACCGCGTAATAAAGGCAGCTATACCGCACGCAAGAACGGCACATTCCAGGTGAAGTTCCCGCTTGGATGGAGCGATGAGAAGAAGAAGTACGACGAGTACCGTGAGGATGCGGCTTCTGAGGCAGAGGCTATCGCGCTCATCAAAACCATCAATGACTATGTCTACCACGGCGGCGACGTTACCGAAGTTCCTGCCTGGCGAAGCGGCAAGAAGGCCGAAGAAGCATCGTCGTCGATGACCGTTGAGCAGTTCGCCGACGAGTTCACCACAATCCGTGAGAAGCAACGCAAGGTCGAGCCTCGCACCATCGAAAGCGATCGCGAATGCTTCGCTCGCATCAAGCCCTACATTGGCAAGAAGCTGCTCGGTGCCGTGACGCCGCATGATATCGACGAGGCGTATGCACGCATGCGAAGCGATGGGCCCGACAATCTAGGCGGCCATGCGTATTCGGGCACCACGCTGCAGAAGACTCATGCGTTTTTATCCCTGCTCTTCGACAAGGCAGTTGACTACGAGTATGTGGCGAAAAATCCGCTGGATAGGGTGGAACGACCCAAGCGCGACACCGCTGAAAAGATATCGCTTTCGCCAGAACAGGCGCAGTCGGTATTCAAGCAGGTCACCGATAACCCGCTCGAGGCAAAGACGGTAGGCATGCTCCTTTGCCTGAGCTGCGGCTTGCGCATCTCGGAGATGCTTGCGCTGAAATGGTCTGATTATTCCAACGGCATCATCAGCGTCAACAAGAGCCTTGTTAAGAACAAGCAGGAGTTCAAAAGCACCAAAAATGGCGAGGAGCGTTCAGTTCCCTGCCCGCCACCGCTTATTGCCGTACTTGATGATTGGATGGTAGAGCAGAAGAGTTGGTACGAAGAAAAAGAACTTGTCTGGTCTAGGCGCGCGCCTATCGTGCAAAGCCGCGTGGGAAACCATGTCTTGCAGCGATCGTACGAGAAGTGGTTCGCTGCCGTTAAGACCAACTTCGGTTTGCCTGCTAATTTCACGGTCCATGGGTTCAGGCATACGTTCGTCACGCTTTTGAACCGTGACTGCGGAGTGGATCCACGCACAACGCGCAGCTTGAGCGGACATAAATCGGAGCAGGCGTTTGCCATTTATACGCATACCGATTCCGAATGGCAACGCAAGGCGGCTTGCGATCTGGGTGCCATCATCGCTCCTGATGATGCTTCCATGCGTTGTCAGAACTGCAAGCTATGGACTATGTCGCCCAATGACGCAACCAAGGGAGCGTGTTGGTCCAATGACGATATCGTCATTGTGACAAATTCGCTTATGACCTGCTCAACGGGTCGTTTTGCCACAAAAGCGATGGCCTAATGACGGTCAGAGGGGATATGCCGCACTAACCGTCATTATCGTCACAACCGTCATTTATGGCTATTGGGGATTCGTATTTCAAATTTGTCCGCTTGGTGAAAAAGTCGGCACGCAGCGCTTAATCGTGATAAGATGCAATCAGTAAACCCGCCGGCCTCTCACTGAAGCTCACTGGCGGGTCTTTTCATATCTAGAGAAAGCCACCGATGGAGTATACCAAGCCTTATCTGAGTTTTGAGCAGCAAGCCGACAAGCTAATTAAGCGCGGAATGCAATGTAATCGCGAGAGTCTGATAGAACACCTTTCGGACGTTGGCTACTATCGATTGAGTGGCTATTGGTATATTTACAGAAATCCAGACAGCACGTTTCGCGAGGGCACAACCTTTGAGAGTGTTTGGCAAGACTACGTGTTTGATAGGCAGTTTAGGCTAATCATGCTTGACGCAATTGAGCGCGTGGAAATCTACTTTAGGACACAGCTTGCCCATGCCTTGGCGAGAGAAACTGGGGCATTTGGCTTTATGGAGCCAGGCAATCTTCCCAGGCTCAAGGACTATGAATACCAGAAGTTTATAAAGAAATGCAAAGAAAAGCAGCAACAGTCGCGCGAGCCTTTTGCTGTTCACTTTAAAGAAACTTACGGCGACACGCATGATTTGCCCCCGTATTGGGTGTTGGTAAACATGATGGATTTTGGCCAGATGCTTACACTCTATCGTGGTACATCGGTTGAAATACGCAATGAAATATCATCTGCAGTAGGTGTTTCCGCACGAGTACTTGATTCATGGCTTCGAACTTTGAATACCGCAAGAAACATCTGCGCCCATCATGGTCGTCTATGGAACCGCACGCTTGGCACAAAACCAATGATTCCTAGAACAGACCAGTGGCACGAGCCTTTTGAGGTGGCTCCTGACAAAGTCTTTTCTGTGCTAACCATACTGAGCTATTTGCTTGAGATTGTGGCTCCGCAGACCAGCTGGAGAAGTCGGTTGATGGCGTTGCTAAGCAAACGTTCTAACAGGAATCTTGAGCGAATGGGTTTTGAGGCAGGATGGAATGAATGTCCTCTGTGGAAAAAGCACCTGCGGACTATGTAATCTATCTTTTGAGAGCGATTTTCGCTGAGCAGAATATGAGCAGAATTGGTGTCATGAGCAGAATATGAGCAGATTTTTAAAAGCTAGGCTGATAATAAATAGTGGTTTTGAGCTGGACTTTCTTTAAAATAATAGAGTTTTAGAGAGTTTACGGTCTATCTCATAACCCGGAGGTCATCGGTTCAAATCCGGTCCCCGCGACCAAAACTCCCAGCTCAGGGCATATGCTCTGAGCTTTTTTGTTGGTCCAACCAACATCCAACCAACATTCTACCAACAAAAAATTTAGTAGGCATTAGAAAAGTGCCCAAAAATCGACTATCTGCATGCGCTATGCCGCAACCTGCGTATAGTTGCTTGCGCTGTGCTGCAGGATTGGTAACGCTAGGCCGAAACCTATGCTTGCGCTCTGGTGTTAGCAAGACCCTTAGTTGCTTGCGCTGTGCCGCAGTCGATTATCTGTCCTATCTTCCTATTTATCTAAATATCTCTTAGCGCCCCTACCAAAACATGGGTTTATCCCCCAACTTGTCCACTTTGGCTCTGTTCAAACTTTTGCGATACGGCAGTTATATAAAACTGCTGAATTCTACTAGACATATCTACTATATAGTAATATTCTTTAGGTTTCCCGAATGAAAGAGGTGCAAAGATGGAATTTGAAACGGATGAATTAAAAAAAGTTGCTTGCCTTGCCTTCGAAGCGGCAAAGAGTCTTTACCAGGACGATTTTCGTGGTCCTGTTGACGCTAAAGATTTACTGGCTCCCGCTTTGTACAAAAGACTAGAAGAAGCCAATCAGCTCGGTACATTTGGACGATGCGTACGGAATAAAATTGAAATCGATCATGATATATGGCCAATATATGTTTTAGAAGGTGAGAAAAGTAACGGGCGGCGTCAGTACGAGATTCGCTAGGAGGTAGCCATGTTCAGTATTGATGGTTTGTCGGATGAAGAATTATGCCAACTCGCCGTTGAGCAAGTTCTTACGACGAAATCTGGAGATAAGTGGAAGGTTCAGGACCTGTTTCCAAAAACGCAGTGGAAGCATGTTCCCCTTGATGTTCGAATGAGAGTAGGGGGAGTCATTTATTCTCACTACACACGAGAGCACAAGGGGATCATAAAAGAGCTCCCGAAGAATAGCCAGAATCAGCAGATGTGGGAAACTATCGCGAGTGAGGCCGAGCTCGACCGATTGCGCGGGGGTCTGAAGTGAGTATTGACGTAGAGTGGTTAATCTATGCCGCAGAGGCAACTGCGACAAACGCAAAGGCGCTCGCACTAGCTGGCTATTCGCATATTCTTGATTGGAGTGAACTTCTTCCAGCAGCCATTTTTGACCTTCTTGAAGAAGCAAATCTCTTGGATCGGTTCGAGTCAATGCTTGAACAAAAGTAATCGACGCTGGTTTCACTACGAAAGAGTAATCAGATATTCGAATGCCTGCGTAGGAAATTTCAACGCAGGCATTCGAATATCGGAGGTTCACTTTCATTCATGAAAATCCTGAATATTCTTTGCATTGAGGAATGCGAAGAAAGGACAGTCATGAGTCAACTCGAAACAGACCAAGATGAGATTGGTAACCTCATCTCATTAAGCGAGGCCGCCAAGTACCTTCACGTCTCTTATGCCACGGCATTCAGGCTGGTAAGAGACGGCGAACTTAAGGCCTTCAGGATCAAGAATATCTGGCGCACGAGCGACGTTCTTTGTCGTGAGTATGTACGCAAGCAGCTCGATGAGCAAGCAGCGATATGCCATTCGACCGAGGCAGAGTAAGGCGGGGCAAGGATTGCTTCGTCAAGTTTCCTGCCCAATCCTACGCAACGATTCAAGAAGGCTTGCTAAAGTTATTGGTAAGCAAAGGTATTGGCCGAAACGGTTGGGCCGTTATCGTTGCGCTTTGCCGCACCATCTATTCGGATGGGCGTTTGGGCAGAATGAGCTCGGCGCAAATCGAGGCTGTTACTGGATTGTCGGAATACCAGGTTGCAAGGGGAAAGAAGGAGCTGCGCGACAAGGGAGTCATCGTTCCCGTTTACCGCACAACTGAAGAGGGATACCGGCACCTTGATCGATCCAATTTTGGTCACGTTGCTCAGTTCTGCTTCGCTAAGGAAGTCTGGGCACAGATCGAAACGCTAACCAACGATTATTAGCTGCGTGCTAATGAACGACAATTGCGATAGCCGTATGGTTTCGAGAAAACATCATTGAGTATCCGGCGAATCAGATTCTTCCAATGAGCGGTATTTTTCACCAGCGGCCAGGTCATCCACATATGAAATGACTTTACGCTGACCTGTTTCGGAAAGCGCACTGAATCTGTCCTGAAGGAATTCAGGCGCATCGTGGTCTGGGAAGAAGACGCTGATGCTTCTGGCTTGATAAAGATTGAGCAAGGTGAGAAACATTGCCGCGTCAGGCTGAGTGCGTCCCGCTTCATAGGCGTAGATGGTCTGGCCGCTCTTGCCGACCTGTGCGCCAGCTTGTGAGGCGGTTAAACCGGATGCCTTGCGCAACTCCCGAAGTTTTGGACCAATCGTTTCGGATAAGGATTTCATACCGTGTCCTGACCTTTGAATATCCAATGTTAACGTTCGAATTCCGAACGCTGAGTTTAGAATTCCTAACATTCTATTACGCAAATATTCAGAAATACTAGTCTTTTGCTAATCACGAGCCATACATAAACGGAGGCTATGGCTGCTAGAAGTGGCCTTAAGTGATTGGAGAAGCAATGGACAAATTATCCAAACACATCATACGCACCATCAATTCGCGTCGCCAGCACTACGGCATAAATGCTACCGACCTGGCAAAGCGACTTAATATCTCCCCTACGGCACTCCAGGCTGTGCTTCGGGGTGATAGGAATCTTCAGGCTGACGAGTTCGTCTTGCTCTGCAGTTATTTCAACCTTGATATCAGGGATTTCTATCCAGTAAAAATCGGAATTCACTCATCGACTGGACCCTCTATATCTGAGTAAGGCCCAACAACAAACTAGGCAACCTGGCAGCCATAGCCGCACTTCCACAACAGCGGCGACTACCACCAATGTAAAGGAGCTTGAACAACGATGGCCGATCTCTTGGACACCCTTCGCAAAAACTCGCTCAGCAGCAAAGAATGCGAGACGCTTATTGAAAAATGCCAGCATAACGGTTGGCTAATGCGTGGAGGATACGACTGGCAAGACGACCCGTACCTCGAAGAGTATCCGTATGAATTTGCCAGGTTGAATAGCTTAGATGACTTACGTGAATACTTCAGCTACGGCAACTGGGCCATCCGACAGGGCGTCGTCTACAAGGATCTCGCCTTCATCCAGCAGGTTAACGGCGGCGACGAGTGGTGGACCCTCAAGCAAGTCGATGACGGCTGGATGAGCTTCGAAAGCATCACCTTTGGCAACATGGTCAAGGATCCGGAGTGTTTCAATCACATGATCTGCTCCATGGTCGCGTCGAGCCCGCAAATCTGCCACAACCTCGACTATCAAGCACCTCAAGAACTCACGGATAAACTCATATCGCTTGCTGACGAATGCGGCTATTACGACGTTCAAGACAGCCATCCTGATCCTGCTGATTTCAGAACGTATGTAATCAGAAGTATCCAAGAAACCCCGGATGACGTGTGCGATTGGCTTCGAACGATTGAGGAAGAGGCCGGCGGCGCAGAGGCCGGTGAGCTTACGGAACAAGTAATGCTGGCTTTCAAGCGTGAAGACCCGCAGCAAGAGTCTCTTTCGGAAAGCGCAACGCGCGCAAAGGAAGCTGGCGCACATCAGCAAAGCCAGCCCGTGGCTCAGCGTGACGACAGAGGCAAATAAACACTGGGACAAATTGTCCCAGTAGGCAAGGAGGTAGCTATGCCAAGCGATTTCGGCGATGAATCAGGCGAGAAGTTCTGCGATTGGCTCATGGATATTGGGCAGCAGGCAGGTCAAGAGGCAATGCATGCGGCAGCGCACAAGCTCAGCGTAGCGCTTAAGCGCACGAAGGGTGACCTTGGTGTTGACGATGCTGAGCCTAAATGGGCACGACTCAACCTTGACGAGCTTTCTAAGATGGAAGGCTATGACAGCATCAAGCAGATCTTGGACAAGCAGCTTGAAGACGCCGGCGTCGAGCATAGCTTCTTTGTCGATGACAGGACAGGGCAAGAATCCCTGCTCTTCAAGCATGAGGACGCCTCCAAAGTTGACCGGGTATTCGATGAGTTGATTGAAGATGTCGACAGATCTCTTGAGCGAGCAGACACACAGCTTTCCCGGGGCGAGGAGCCGGCTAAAACACAAACGAAGGAAACGAGCCGCGACTCCGAACCCTTGGAAAGGCGTTCTGCGCGCGCGCGGGCATCTTCTGCAGCGCTGGAAGCCGAGCGCAGTCAGGGGCGTGGGCGCGATATCGGCCGCGAGGATAAGTTCCAGGAAGTGAAGACGAAATAGAATGAGGCTGCGCAAGGACAAGCTCGTCTTCGCCTCCGTTTTCTCCGTAGTAGCGTTCATCTTGGTGGACGTTTACGCGGCTTGTCTCTCAACGTATCCAGCTCCGCTTCTGGCGCATATCAGCGAAGCGGTATATGCGCTCCCTGCTTTTATCATCGCACGTGGCGCAGTGTTTTGCTTTGAGCCTGCCGCTCTTGCGGCGGGCCTTGTTGCCGCATGCGGAATCTGGATAGTTTGGGCCTACTCGCTTATGCGTGAGGGCAATTACCGCAATGGCGAGGAGCATGGATCTGCTCACTGGGGCACAATCAAGGAAGGCCAGCGTTTCCGCGACAAGGAGGCCTCCGACAACAACATCATCTTCACCGAACACTATGCGATGGCGGTGAGCCGCAAGCAGTTCGACCTCGAACTCGACCGCAATCGCAACGTGCTCGTTATCGGTGGCTCCGGTTCCGGCAAGAGCCGCTACTATGTGCTGCCCAATCTCATGCAGGCAAACACGTCGTTTTTCGTCACCGACCCCAAGGGAACGATGCTTCCCGACGTCGGTCACATGTTGGAGAAAGAGAAGTACCGCATCCTGAGCTTCAACACCATCGACTTTACCAAGTCCATGCACTACAACCCCATCGCCTACGTGCACACGCAGGCAGACGTCTACACCTTCGTTGACTGCCTTATCAAGAACACCACGCCTGAGGGCGAAAGCAGCAATGACCCGTTTTGGGAGAAATCCGAGCGCATGCTCTACATGGCGCTCATAGGCTACCTGGTATTCCATTGCCCGGAAAAGGATCGCAATATCCCCGGCCTCATGACTTTGCTCAATCTGGCAGAGGCACACGAGGATGACGAATCATACATGAGCCCGCTCGATCTGCTGTTCCATGAAATCGAATCTGGGCAGTCCTATCAGAAGGCAAGCGATAAGGCATTTAGCTTCGATGCAGATGTGCGCGGCTTTGCAAACGGAACCGACACCGGCTATGCCTGGGTGAAAACCGGGACACCGACCAAGCCGGAAGACGACTTTAGCCTGAACAACTACACGTCATTCAAAAGCGGTGCTGCCAAGACCTTGAAATCAATCATCATCAGCTGCAATGCGCGCCTGGCACCCTTCACCTTCGGTGAGATGCGCGAAGTATTGCGTTATGACGAAATGCACTTGGATACATTGGGCGACCCCGGACAAAAGACGGCGCTGTTTGCCATCATGAAGGACACGTCGGATAGCTTTGCGTTTCTGTTCGCCATCATGATGTGGCAAACGATGAACGTGCTGTGCGATAAGGCGCTGGCCGAATTTGGGGGCCAGCTGCCCACGCCGGTGCACTTTATCTTCGATGAGTTTGCCAACTTGGGACACTTGCCCGAGGTGCAGAAGACCGTCGCTGTTGTTCGCAGTCGCAACATGTCGCTATCCATAATCCTGCAGTCAATCGCGCAGCTGAAGCGCGAGTATAAAGATGACGCACAGACCATCATCGACTGCTGTGATACGACGTTGTTCTTGGGCAGCAAGTCAAACGAGACCAACAAAGAGATCTCGGAGATGATCGGCAAGGAAACGGTGTCGACCCTCAACGTGAACGAGAGCCGAGGCGCAAATCCATCCACCACCAAAAACTATGGACGAAGCGAGCGCGATCTTATCCAGGCTGCTGAGATTGGCAAGTTGAAGCGCAGCCAGGCAATCCTGCTTATTGCCGGAACGAATCCGCTTTTGGATGGGAAGTATCGGCCCGAACAGCACACTCGCTACAAGTTCGTCGACAGACAAGGCAAAAACGCCGTGTTTCGGGAGAAGTTTGACTTTGAGGATTATTGCGCACGGGTGCGCGGGAGCGTGATGCCTATGCACTGAGACAAATTGTCCCAGTAAGCGACCTCAACGGCGGCGGCCATGCCATAACGGGCACCGCACGCTTCACGAAAGCTTCCACACAATCGCTTGGGACCGCCACCGCCAATGTAAAGGAGCTTACGCTCCGCAGCGAATTTTACCACTTGAAACAGCGGCCACTTCCACCTTGGGCCGCGAAACCATGTAAAGGAGTGCAAACCATATGCTTGCAAACATCATTACGCTCGTATCCGGCTGCGTTACGTTCCTGGGCGGCTTCCTTGTCGTCTGGGGTGCAGTGTCCCTTGGCCTCGCTATCCGCGAGCAGCAGGGCGGCAGCCAGATCGCCAGCGCCATTTCCACCATCGCCGGCGGTGCCATCATCATCGCCGCTGCCGTCTACTTCGGGATGCTCGACACATCCTGGCTCCCTGCTTAGGGGTGATGCGGTTGCTAAGCGTATCAATCCATAAAGACATCGGCGAATACAGCGAGAAGATCGTCGGAAAGCTGTCGTTTCGCACGCTTATCTGCGTAACGGGTGGGTTTGCAGCGGCAGTTGCTGCAGCGGCCTTCACCTACTTCGTTTTGGGCATCGACGTATCGAACGCAACGCTTCCCGTCATGGCGGTCTCCATGCCGTTCTGGCTCGCAGGATTCTGGCGGCCTTACACCATGAAGCTCGAACAATTCATGCCCCTGTGGTTCCAGCATACCTTCAACGACGACAGGATCCTGTACGCATCTTCCATCGACAAGGCAGAGCCAGCCCTGCGCGAAGTTCTCGCGCAGAAACAAGACCGCAAGCATGCACGCAAAGCCAAAAGGAAGGGGGCAGAGCTGTATGAGCCGAGCCGAGAAGATATCTAGGCGCGAAGCAAAGCGCGCTGCCAAGGAAGAGAAAAAGGAACTGCGCGCGGCATGCGCAAATGCCAAGGCACGTGGCAAGTCAGACGTTAACCGCCGTCTGCGCGCCCAGGAAAAGGAGCTTACCGAACAGACGACGTCGAAGCGCCGTGCGCGCTTCGCAGCAAAGGACGTGCTGTCCTATATCGGCTATGACGCCATGTACCCCGACGGTATCGCCCAGGTGGAGGATGGCGTTTTCTCCCAGACGTTGAAGTTCACCGACATCAGCTATCAGTCCGCACGAGAGGAGAATCAGCAGGCAATCTTTTCCACGTATTGCCAACTGTTCGATTACTTTGGTGCGGAAACCTCCGTGCAACTCAACATCGTAAATACGCCGATACCGGCAGATGAGATTGGCAACAAGATCTTCTTCGAGTGCCACGAGGAGCGCACGCGCGTCTACGTGGACGAATACAACCGCATCTTGAACGACAAGATGCGCGAGGGTGTGTCCAACCTCATCCGCGAGCGTTATCTGACCTTCGCGGTTGGAGCGCCCAACGTGGATGCCGCCGTGCCGAAGCTTGCGCGCATAAGAAACGACTGCGTACAGACGCTTGCACGTATCAGGAGTGATGCAACCGTCGTGCGCGGTGAAGAACGCCTAGCCGCCATCCACTCGCAGCTGCGTCCGGGCAAGAAGCTGACTTCCCCCGTGTTCGAGGAATTGTCATGCAGAAGCGGTTTGCGCACCAAAGACCTTATCGCCCCGGGCGTTCTCGACTTCAAGCCGCAAGGGCGCGCCGATTGCTTCTATTCGGACGGCATGTACGGCCAGGTACTGGGATTTCGCCGCTTCGGCAGCGAGCTTTCCGATCGCGCATTGGCCGACATCATCGATTTGGCCCTGCCACTCAATGTCACGTTGCACATTCAAGCAATGGACAAGGCAAAAGCCGTTGCCTACGTGAAGCAGCGCCTTGCCTGGATGGATAAGGAGATCATCGACGAGCAGATGACGGCAGTGAAGAAGGGCTACGACTTTCAGATCCTGCCCTCCGAGCTCAAGTACTCCAAAGAAGAAGCCGAAGACCTGCTCGATCATCTGCAGAACAAGAACCAGCGCCTGTTCATCTTCACGGGCTTGGTATACACGTATGCCGAGTCCCTAGAAGAGCTTGACGAGCAAGTGCTGCAGATCATGAGCACGGCGCGCCGCAACTCCATCGACCTCGATACGCTTACTTACCGCCAGCGCCAGGGTCTGAACTCGGTGCTGCCGCTGGGTCACAACCATGTTGAGATGAGCCGCATGATGACCACCGCGCAGGTGGCTATCCAGATGCCGTTTGCCTCACAAGAGCTCAATCAGCCGGGCGGTGGCTACGTGGGACGGTCCAAGCAGTCGGGAAACCTCGTCATCTGCAATAGAAAGAGCCTAGCGAGCCCCATGGGGTTCGTTTGCGGCAAGCCGGGTTCCGGCAAATCCTTCAGCGTCAAGCGCGAGATTATGAATACCATCTTGGCTTACCCCGATGATGAGATTATCATCTTCGACCCTGCAGGCGAATACGCGCCCGTGGTCGAGCCAGCCGGTGGCACGTCCATCCGCTTCGAGCCCGATTCGTCAACCTACATGAATCCGTTTGACTTAGGCGATGTTGCAGACAGGGGCAATGCGTCGCAGATGGCCTTCAAGATAGAGGCGATATTGGCCCTATCGTCTGCCACCATGGCAGAAGGCGCTCAAGGCCTGCCGGAGTCGGACAAGTCCATTATCAGTCGTTGCGTTGAGGCAGCCTTCGTTGCCGCATCCATGCATGACAGGATGCCAACGCTTGGTGATTTCTGTGACATCCTTACGCGCCAGCCCGAGGCCGAGGCGCGCGATATCGCGCTTCGCTACGAGCGCTACGTAAAGGGTGCGCTGTCGTTCTTCAACAACCAATCCAACGTCGCATTCGAGAATCGCATCACCAACATCGATTTCAAGGATCTCAACTCCAATATGCGCGTGTTCGGCATGCTCACTGCACTTGAAGCGGTGCGCAACCGCATGTACTACAACTTCGAACGTGGCGTTACCACTTGGCTCTACATTGATGAGGTGCAAAGCCTGTTCAGCCACCCGGCTATCATCAGCTATTTCTCTAAGTTCTGGGCCGAGGGCCGCAAGTTCAACCTCATCTGCACGGGCATCACGCAGAACTCCATCTACATGCTCGAACACGAGGAAGCACGCAACATGGTGCTGAACTCCGACTACATCATGCTGCTGAAGCAGTCTCCGCTCGATCGCCGCGAGTGGGTACGCCTGCTGGACCTTTCCGCCCAGGAAGAGGCTTGCATCGACGAATCCGTGAAGCCAGGCGAGGGCTTGCTGGCGGCGGGTGCAGCTCGTATCGCCATCACCGACGACTGGCCGAAGGGCTTGCTCTACAACACCTTCAACACCAAACCCGAAGAGATTGCAGCGCTCAAACGCGCTGCCCTCTTCGAGTTCGGCTTCAAGGAAAAGGCCGAAGGGTAGCCCATGTCGAGCAACCTTGCCAAGCATACCAACACGGCGAAGGCCACCGAGTTCACCCGGGGCGAGTCCGACAATGCCTTTGAGGCTAAAGCGGGCCGCACCGATGCGGTGAATACCGGCATCGTCAAGAAGGCCGATGCCGTTGCCGAGGCTGAGTTGAAAGGTGCGCGCAAGGGAGGCGTTTCCGTCAGAAACGTGCTCGGTCGCGCAGCACGCCAGGCAGGCGGCCAAGAAGGTGCGGATGCCGGCGACCAGGCCGCACGCAATATCACGCGGCAGACAGGCGTCGCCCTGCAGAAGAGCCGCAACATGCGCTCGGCGATATTCGCTTCCGCTGCAGCCGAGATGGACGAGGCTGACGAGACAAGCGGGATGTCGGATGCTTACCAGAAGGGCTCCGACGCAGCAGCGCTGGCCCGCAAAGCGAAAGCCATGCGCGCCTCCAAAGATGCGGCTAATGCCGCAGCAAAGGCTACTGGGACAAATTGTCCCAGTGCCGCCAAGTCCGTTGAGGATAGGGCTCGTAAGGCTGTTTCTAAAAAGGCAAAGGAGAAAGCAGCGGAGTCGAAGGTGCGCATGCAGTCACGACGTACCTGGCTCAAGGCGCACAGCGCGCAGGCAAAAGCAGCTCAGGCTGCCGGGGAGACCGCCGCAAAGGCAGGCGGTACAAAGACGCTTGCCGCAATGGCCTCTGGTGCACTGGCACCCGTTGCTGGAGTGATCGCGGGCATCATCGCATTCGTGCTTGCCATGATGGTGGTATCTCAGCTCATCAGCGCCCTTTTCGGCTTCTGGGAAAACGAGGCTGCAAAGCAATCAATGGCAGGGCTGCCGCCTTATATCACGCAAGAAATGGTGGTAACCGCGCTTGAATGCCAAGAGAAATACGGACATCCCGCAGGATGTACTATCGCGCAGATCATCTGCGAGTCGGGCCAGGGAGACCATCTGTCCGGATTGGCGACGCGCGACAACAACCTGTTCGGCATCAAGTGGGCCTCATCCTACGGGTTGGCCGAGGAAGTGTCGGGGCATTCCAGCTGGCAGACCGGCGAGGAGTACGGCGGGCAGCACGTCACCATCACAGCCGAGTTCACCAGTTTCAAGTCGCACAAGGACTGCATCGTCTTCCGCAGCCGCGTCTTTTTGCAGAACTCCCGTTATTCGGAAAACGCGCTTATCAAGGAAGCAATGGCTACGCATTCGTCCGACAAGATGGCGGAAGGTTTGAAGGACGCCGGCTACGCCACGAGCTCAAGCTACGTTGAATCGCTCAAGAGCATCATGACCACCTACAACCTCTATCGCTTTGACGGGATGACCGTCGAGCAATTCGAGTCCATGACGGCAAACGGGGACGTGATCGTGCAGGCAGCCTACAGCCAGCTTGGGGTTCCCTACGTGTGGGGCGGGTCTACTCCCAACGTTGGCTTGGACTGCTCGGGCTTGACCCAGTACTGCTATGCGCAGGCAGGCATATCTATTCCTCACTACACCGAAGATCAGAAGAGCGCGCTTACCACGGTTCTTCTGTCCGAGGTCCAGCCCGGAGACATCCTCTACAAGTACGGTCATGTGGCTATCTATATCGGCGGCGATCAGTACATCCATGAGCCGCAGACCGGTGACGTGTGCAAGATCTCTTCCGGCATCAACTATTTCACCTGCGCGTTGCGCGCGAACAGATAGGAGCGTTGAAGCAATGAACAAGAAGGGCAAGATCCTCATGGCGCTAGCCATTGGAGCCGTTGTCATCCTAGTCGGGTCGAGCGTCGTGCGCTATACGCTCGTCCACCAGGATGAAACGGTGGGACAAATTGTCCCAGTAGAATCAGAAGACAACCAGGCACAGCCGAATACCTTGGATACTTCCAGCCAGAATCTGCCTGCAGACGAGAAGGACGCGCTGGCGATACTGAAGAGCAGCGTGTGGACTGCCGACGGCGGCAAGTCGACCATCGCGTTTAAGGATGGCCGCTATGCCGAATCTGACGGCGTTGCCAACAACATGACCGCATTTGATGTCTCGTCGGTGACGAAGGAAAGCAATCAGACGTCGATCATGCTCAAGCTGGATTTGCCAGATGGCACAACCAAGGATTCCCTTGTGCTTGTGCGCCAAGATGCTGCAGGTGCCTATACCGTATCAAGTGATGATTTTACGCTGGCGAAAACCTACAGCCAGGAAACGCCTAACGTTGGCACCGTTGAGGTTATAGGCGTAAACGATGAGTTGCGGGAACTCTTAGGCGGCACGACTGAAGGGCTCTCCAAGGCCGTGACCGATTACGCGCATGCGCATGTTCCTGCGGCAACCAAGGCAACGTGGACGCAATCGCTTGTGGTCGACTACGCAAGCGGCACGGTAAGCGCCAACTTCACCTGCGATGATGCCGCATCGACCGTGCTTACCGTTGAATACGCACGCGGCCCGGCCACGTTCAAGGTCATGGGGTGATGCGGATGCCGGTAACTATCAAAGACAGACGCTTCGTCCTAGCGTTCGCGGGGACATTCCTGATCTTAAGCTCGCTCATGCTGTTCCCGGATTTCGCCTTCGCGTCGATTGCTGACGACATCAATAAATGGCTTTGCGGGGTGCTGCGCGACTGCTGCAACTGGATCTTCGCGAACCAGATAAACATGCTCAAGTCCATCGGCTACGATGGCATCCTCGCCGCCGGTTTTGATTCTATGCTCGGCACGGCGGGCAACACCACCATGTACTCGCTCGTCCATGGGGTGTGGCAAGTTGCCATACTGCCCATCGGCTGCGGCGTGCTCGGGTTCGTGTTCACCATCAAGCTCATCCAGATCTCGCAGAAGATGGATGGCAATGCGAGCCTGCCGGGTGTGAAGGAAGTCGTGTTCCTGCTCGTTTTCTTCGCAGTCTTCCTGTTCCTTATTCAGAACAGCTTCGACCTCATGGCGTCCATCTACTCGATCACAAAACTCGCCATCGAGCGCGTCATCAACATGTTCGGCACGGGCGGTGCCATCGACCTTAATGCCGTATCGATCGTCACCACCGACGACGACGTAGCGGCGCTCGTTGCCATGCTCATCGTGGCGCTTATCAGCTGGGTTGTGGTGTTGGTGGCCTATATCGTTGCGCTCGTCGTTTCTTGGGCGCGAGCCATCCAGCTCTACCTCATGGCGGCATTCAGTCCCATCCCGCTCGCGCTCATGGGTACCGAGGATACCCGCCAGATAGGCATCGGCTACGTCAAGAATTTCGTGGCAGTGTGCCTGGCAGGCATCATCATCCTCGTGCTGCTTATTTCCTTTCCGATAATCCTTGGCGGCCTCAATGCGGCGAACCCCGGAACGGGTACGCCCATAGACGGCATTGCCAACGGGCTCACCTATGCGCTCCAGTACCTGGCGATGTGCATCCTGCTCATCTTGTCCTTGGTAAAGAGCGGAAGCTGGGCCCGCGACATCGTTGGCGGATAGAAGAGAGGAGGTGAACCGTTATGTATGACTACGATTCCTGTCCTTGCGAGCAGGCGGCTTGGCGCGTTTACGACCTGATGTGCGAGCACGAGCCCATGTACTTCGATGCGCACGTTACCGACGACGAAGAAAGCCCTAACGGTTTCGGCTGGTATTTCTCGTCGCATTTGCGAAACGCCGATGGCACTTGGTCCGAATACGACGGCGGCCAGTATTGGGACTACGAAAGCGCAGAGGAATTCGAGGGCGTTATCGGAGAAGCAGTACCCTTTGCGGCCTTCGAGGCGAGGCCCGTGGAATACGAGGAGTTCGAGCGCGTCGCTTTTCAAGTGCCCCGATCCCTATCCGAACGTGAGGCAGCTGCGCGCGCGTTCCATGCGGGTGACCAACGCGGCCGCAACGATCCTGTAAAGGAGGCTCAAGTGAGCAGATGAATGATGCAGTTAACAACGGCGCGGTCTTCCACAACACCCCGTCACCGCCAATGTAAAGGAGATTGAGACAATGACCGAAACAGAGAAGAAGAAGAAGAACGTCTTTTTGACGCTTCACAAGAACTTCGTCCGCACGGATATCGAGTATACCGACAAGACAACCGGCGAGCTGAAGACGTTCAACCAAGTGACGCTGCCCAAGGGCACCACCATCGATGGCATCGACGTTGGCTGCTATCAATTCAGCCCGCTATTCGTCAATGCTTCGCGCTTCAGGGGTGAGAACTTCCGCGATATCCCCTTGCTTGCCGATAGGGAGGTCTGGCTCAAACGAACCGTTCTTGATGGCGAGGGCAACCCCGTTCTCGATGACGATGGTAAGCCCGAACGCGACACGGTAAAGGTTATGCCGCAGGAAATCAAAGATGCGGTTGATAAGCAGCGCAGCGACTACCTCCAGGCGCACGCCCACGACCGCGAGTCCCGCACGCAGGAGGCAGATCTAAGCGGTAAGGCTCAAGCCGCGCGCAACGGTGCCGGCGCACTTGAGGAATCCTCCCAGCCACAGCGCAATGCTCAGACGCGATAGGTGCATGCCCTATGGAAAAGATCTTAAGAAGAAACAGTCCGAAGGCGGTGCGCATAGTGCTTGCGGCGCTTATCGCCCTATCCGGATTCGCGGGCGTGCTCACGCAATCCAGAACCGCATATGCTGCCGAATCCGCTGATCTAAGCATCGGGGGCGAGATCTACTATGCAGGCTATGGAACCTCGTGGATGCATGCCGACGGCGAGATGGCATATTGCGGCAATCCGAGTGCCGCAACGCCTTCTTCCGGTAGCTATTCCAAACATGCGGTATCTGCGACAAGCGGACGTGATGCTGAAACCATTGCAGATCTGTGGTTCAGCTATGGTAGCCCTGGCTTTGACAAAGCGCTTTGGCCGAGTACTTGGTATGACGGCAGCGCGATGACTGACGGGCGCTATGCGGCACTTGCCCATATCCTGCTTTCCGACACGTTTTCCGGCAACGGTGACTATGCCCTTTACGGCTGCAATCAGGACTTCAAGGATTGGGTTCGCAAGTACGTCATCGGGTTTGACAGCGATGGTTCCGAGATCAACTCAAGCGCCACGGGTCGCCAGATAGCAGCCCGCATGGGCGAGGTACCGAACAACTTCGAAGCTTTCATGCTCTATACGGGCGAGGGCACGCAGCTCATCCTGTCGTTCAAGTACACGCCCTACGGTGCGGTTGATCTGACCAAGTTGTCTTCGAATCCCAGCGTGACTACCGGCAATGATTGCTATTCGATCGAAGATGCAGTCTATGGTATCTATTCCGATTCAAGTTGCACCAAGCTGGTGAAGCCTATGAGAACCGACGTCAACGGTTACGCCAAGGCAGAAGAGCTTGAAGTGGGCGAATACTGGGTTAAAGAGGTAACGCCCTCTAAGGGTATGGCGCTTGACGAGACCATCTATCCCGTAACGGTTAAGTCCGATGAGATCACAGCCGTCAACGGCGGCACGGTTATCGACTTTGCCCGCACTGACCCGGTTGGCATGCTGGTTGGTAAGGTGGATGCCACCACCAACGCACACCGGCCGCAAAGCGTGGCCGACCTCTCCGGCGCGCAATTTAGCGTCAAGTATTACGACGGCTATTACAACAGCGCTGCCGAAGCTGCCGCATCGGGTGAGCCCACGTGCTCGTGGACATTCGCCACGGACGCGGACGGCTACGCCTACTTTGCCAATGAGTTCAAGGTTGCCGGCGACGACCTGTACTACCAGACCAATGGGACAACGGCCTGTATGCCGCTGGGCACCGCCATCATCGAAGAGGTGAAGGCTCCCGTTGGCTATAACCTCGATGACGGCGTGAACCCTAACAACCCGCCGAAGAAATTCTGCGTGCAGATCACGAGCGACGGCATCGTCGGCGAGAGTGTGTATTCCTGGAACAGCCCCGAGGTTCCCGACACCATTAAACGTGGTGACTACCGCCTGTTCAAGGAAGCTCCCACCAACAACGACGATGAGAACCAGGAGCTGACGCGCATCGCCATTCAAGGCATGCAGTTCCAGATCATCAACGAGAATGAGAATGCGATCGTCTCACCTGATACCGGAGCCGAAGTCGCAAAGGGCGGCGTAGTATGCACGCTTACCACTGACGAGAACGGATTCGCTACCACCAAGACCCACGTGCCTGCTGGCTGGAGCGCTGCTTTAGCCTACGGCGAGTACACGGTTCATGAGATCATCCCCGATGAGGTTGCCGAGCGCGTGAAGGCCGAACACGGTATCAAGCTCATCGGCGTGGACGATTGGAAGATCGTAATCGGCGAGGAGGGTCAATACAGCCCCGTGCAGGTAGTGGCAAACCACATCCCGCAAACCCCGCTCACCATCCAGAAGATTGACTCAACCACAGGCAAGTCCATCCCACTCGCATGCAGCTTCCAGATCTTCGATGGCAACGGTAAGCTCGTCACCTACACCGACCATATGAACGAGACGGCCATCGACACGTGGACCACCATCGGCAAGACGGGCCACGTAACGCTTCCCATGAAGCTCGATGAGGGAACCTATACCATCCATGAGGTGGCGGCACCCGAAGGGTACGTTTTGGGCGATAAGGACATCGAGTTCACGGTTGATGAGTACCGCACCTGAGACGACCCGATTACGCTCACGTATGCAGCGCGCCCATCCGCGCGGAGATCCAGCTGCTCAAGACCGATGGCACCACCGAGGTTCCGGTTGAAGGCGCTGAGTACTGCGTCAAGGCCGAGGGCGACGTCGTCACTGGTGACGGCTCGGTTCGCTTTACTGACGGGCAGATCGTCGGCTACGTGACCACGGATGCCGATGGCAAGGCCTCTATCGAGGACCTGTTCCTGGGCAACTATGTGGCCTACGAAACCAAGAGCCCCGAGGGCTGGGCGCTTGATACCGAGGAGCACCACATCAACATCGAGACCCAGGGCCAACTCGTGCCCGTCGTGGTCGAATCGTTTGACGCGGTCGACATGCCCACCACCTTGCAGCTGCTGAAACTCGACTCGACCGATACGAGCAAGGTGCTTAGCAATGCGACGTTCCGTATCGCGCAGACCGCACCAGCCATCACCGACGAGGCAGACTCCGGCTTCAACGTCAACTGGGAATGCGAGCTGACAACAGGCGAAGACGGCACGGCAAGCCTGCCCTACATACCGCACGGCACGTTCCAGATTGAAGAGATCAAGGCACCTGCAGGCTATTTCATGCCGGTAGATGCCGCACCCATCTCCTTCAAGGTAGATGACCAGGGCTTCATCGGGCTAGATATGGAAGGTGCTCAGTTCAGCGACACGCTCGAGCTCACGTTCGAGAACACGCCGACCATCCTCGACATCACCAAGACCGATGCGACTACAGGCAAGGAACTGCCTGGTGCAACGCTCGTTCTCACCGATAAGGACGGCAATGTCATCGAGGAATGGGTATCAACCGACACCGCCCATCGTATCGTCGGCATCGAGCCTGGCGACTACGTGCTTACCGAGACCATCGCGCCCGAGGGCTACCTCATGGCAACGTCCATCAAGTTCACGGTCGAGGAAACAGGCGACGTTCAGAAAGTTGAGATGAAAGACGACTACACCAAGGTTGATATCTCCAAGGCCGATATCGCCACCGGCGATGAACTGCCCGGTGCGCACCTGCAGGTGATCGACAAGGACGACAAGATCGTTGCGGAATGGGATACCGACGGCAAGGTTCATCGCATCAACGGCCTTGAGCCCGGCGACTACATCCTGCGCGAGACCAGTGCTCCTGGCGGCTATGAGATCGCCGAAGACGTGAAGTTCACGGTAAAGGCCACAGGCGATGTTCAGAAGGTGGAAATGAAGGATAAGGCAACACCTGAAACGCCCGGAACCCCCAACAGCGACTTGCCGAAAACCGGCGACAACTTCCCCTGGTGGGCCTTCGCAGCCTTAGCGGGTGCAGCTGCTTGCGCTGGTGGAGCAATACATCTGGCACGCAAGAGCGGCACCTCTGTTAATGAAGACGAGAATACCGAATGATTTCGATAGCGTTATGGCTTCTCGGCTTTGTATCAGGACTATTTACGCTAATCGCACTTGCTTGCGCAAAGGTCAGCGGAGACTGTTCACGAATTGAAGAAGGCTTCATCGATTAAACGCAGCGGCTGGGTTCAACCCAGCCGCTGTTCTTGGGCGCCGAACCATCAGCGATTCTTTTTGAGCTTAAATTTCAACCGATTGGCTACTGATGCGGTTGGCAGGATTGGATATTTGACGGCGGGGTGAAAATACTAGAGATAAATGATTTCGTAGTCGCTGGCTTGCTCTAGGCGTTGTGCCGATCGTTCTTCGAGTTGGCCTATTTCTTCTTGCAGTATTTCAACCACATGTTTATGTCTGAGCTCTGGCTTTGTAACGATATCCCATTTGAGTTGGCTGATAGCGTAAAAGGAAAACGCGAGCATTTGTGGATAGTTGATCTCCATTGGGTTTTTAGTGAAGTAGACCTTACCAACATCTATTGCCGTTGCTGTTGAGTGGCTAACAAATAGCATGGTTGCAAGTTTAGGATGCTTCTCTCTATTAAGAGAGAAAGGAATCGACTCACGGACGTGATGGCCTTCTTTGATTCGTTTGGCAAAATAGCAAAGACGAACGATGACTTCGGTAAGCATAACGGGGATTGATTGGCTGCAGAAATGGACGAAGTCATATCCTTCGTAGTACATTCCCTGCACTATCTCAGCGATAGTCTGGTCATCCTCGCCAATATTTCCGAATTGCAGCAGGTTAAACAAGCTCATAAATGGAGCGGGAAGCCCCATTGAGGTTGTTACGTCTGTGCGGAAATGCAGCAACTGCTTGGCAAGTGCTGCAAAAAGAGTGCTTTCATCTCTTCCTGCGTAGCGCTCTACTTCCTGAACTACAACATGACCAAGCTTGTCGATCGTAGTCATTTGGCCTGTCAGGATATCGTGGACTCCTACGATAAAACCAAGTACGGGATCGTGGCCAAGCGAATAAAGCCTATGCATGGTTGGCCAAAGGCCCTCAACTTCGACGTTGGTGAAACCCGTATTGTAGGGCACATCGTAGGGAACTTTTGCGCCGGGCGTCTTCTCAAGTTTTTGCATTTCTTCAGGTGAGAACCATTTTTTAAATTGTTCACGCACAAAGTCGCCCAGTGGGCGCGACTTGAGCCCGTCGAAAGTTTTCTCTGGAACGCCGATAAGAAAGAGGTCTACTGCGGCAGATATTAGTCCTGCTATGACACTTATGGAAACTTCTGTTTTGTCTAGCTGGAATTGAGCGTTGAATTCTTGATTGATAGCGTTCAGTTGCTCCGACTGATAACGCAATTCCTCTTTGGTAAATAGCTCATCTATTGTTCTGTCTTCGGCAATGGCGTTATCTGCTTGTTCAACTAGCTGCTCCCACGCAGGAACGACGATGGTGGCTATGTCGTCATGGCATTTAACTTCTGCTGGACTGGAAACGATAATTCCTCTTTCGAGAAGAAAAGAGTCTATCTCGCATTCATAAGTTTTATCTTCTCTGAAACAATCCTTTAGCTGTTTGAGCTCGTCAGACTGCATAAGGAGCACTTTGGCCGTATCCTCATAATGAGACGGTTTTTTCTTCATAGCTGCGCCTTCTTTTGCTCGAGTCCGAGAATAAGGGCGCGATACGCGTCGACCTCAAGCTCGAGTTGGGCGATTCGTTTTCTTGTCTTGCGCGTTTGCTTTGCCTCATTCTTCAAGGCGAGAATTTCAGCTTCATGCTTTCGGACTACCTCTTGAAGTTTCTTAAGTTCTTTTTCGCATCTCTTCTTTTCATAGTTTCGCCCAAAGAAGAAGCTGCCGATCGATGCAGCAATGCCGCCAAAGACGCCCAAAACAGGTTTCCAATGGGACGCAAAAAAGGTGACGGCTTTGTTTATTAGGGATTGCATCAATTATCTCACTCCTGTAATCCGCATGGACTACTCTTCGATTCCTAGCTCGGACTGCATTTCTTTAAGTTCTGCAACAAGCTTTCTATAACGGGCTTCTTTTTCAGCCATTTCTTTGTCGTCGGCTGCTTTTAGTCTGTCGAGTGCGGCGGGATTGCTCTTCTCAAAAAACAGTTCAGGGTCAATCACTAGAAATTCTTCGCCTCTGCCAGGTGCTTCATTCTCTAAAAAGGTAATTGTGAACCCGCAGGCATATGATGTTGCGACAAGGTCATCAATAGAAAAAGAGTCGCGGAACATTTTGTTCCTTAGCGATTGGGGCTTGCACCCAAGATAACGTGAAAGTCGTTCGACGCTGATTTGCGCACGATCCATCATCCACTTGACCATATTAGATTTGGGGTGGCTCTGCCATTCCTCTTCATCCCAGGTTTCTTCAATCGCTGTAGTGGCGTCAGAATCCGCTTTGGCTTCTTCGGCCATAGCTTCAACTAGCATCGCAGCTTTTGTCTTCTTTTCTTTGCCATGGCTCAATGCGACAGCAGTGCTCGCACCGGCTGCTGTGCTTGCTGCAACTGCGAGCCCTCCTAGCGATTTTATTATCTGGGCATAGTCCATAATTTCCAGTTCCTTTGTATCAGAGAATTAAAGAGATTCATGTTTGCAATTTCAGATTATAGCATATCTAGAAACTTCAGCAACATATTATAGTTAATAGTAAAATACTCAAAATGAGTATTGACGTATAAAGCAAATCAGATTAATCTCACGTCATGGACTTAGAACTCGCTCTTTCTAGGACCCGCAAAATTCGCAATCTCTTTAATAGGTACCCATTGTTTCGATACGAAAGGAAACTTAAATGAACAACCAACTGGAACATGGCTATGAGGAATTTGACGACCGCAAGCAGAAATCATGCGGACCAGACAAGTGGTTCTGGCGCATGATGGCGGTTTTGGCGGTGGTTTTTACGGTGCTGTTTATTGTGACGAGCATTCAGCACATCTGGTTTACCCAGGTACTTATCGACGGTATGGTCGGCTAAGGAGGCCCACGATGGAATTCAACGGACATACCGGATTTGAGTACACGACAGACGGAACAACCAAAACGTTTTCATTCGGCATCAGCAACAAGATTGATGAAAGCATTGCGGCGCTTATTGACCGCATCAACCCGCAAGCAGCGTTTACGGTAGCGGCCTGTGCCAGTTGCGTACTTCTAGGGATTGACCCCAAGGCGCGTAAACAATTGATGAACGCCTGCGGGAAGTTTCTGTCAGCTGCAGCTTAGGAGAGGTGATTCGTCTGGACTCATCTTGCACAAACTAACGTGAATCATTAGTTTGTGCAAATACAATCCGTGAAACGAGAGCAAACTCGGTGGTTTCTTGCTCTTAATAGCATCACTACGCAAATGCATCCCTGCTTCGTTAGTCCACCTATTGACAACAATTGTAGTCAAATACAGATTCCGTAAGGTCTATGTTGTATCGAACCTAGGAAACCTAGGAAGTTTCAGGTTCCTAGGTTTCCTAGGTAACTTCCTAGGTTTGCACTTATTCCACCCCGGGAAACTTAATAATCTTGGCGGTTTTGGATTTACCGGCAGAGTCGCGCTTCTTTTCTTCCAGGTATCGCCCGAAGCCGCCTTCGTTGATCAGGAACTCCATGTCTTCGCCAAACGCTTCACGCGGCACGACGTAGTCCGTGCGAGTGGCACAATGCGTAAGCATCTGGTTCACCCATTCGGTCATTTCAGATTGAAAACGCATGTCGGGTCTAATCTCATCGTGGTAGAACCAAAGATCTTCTACCATGCGGTTCATTCCGCCTACGGCTTTGCGCCCGTGTGTTTTAGTGAATGTAGGCGCGCCTGCAGCATCGAAGTACTTCTGCCTTACCCAATCCGGTATACCGTCTGTTTCCATAGCCTGGTCGATAACGTCGGGAACGATGGAGTCGAGCTTCCTCCAATCGGCACCAGTCATTGTGCGCACGCCAGCAAAGCGCGTGGCAGCATTCACAACAACAAGCATCTTACGACCATTGATATCGGCGCGATGCACGTCCCAACAGAAGAACAGTCGGGGCTCATCGCCGTAAGACGGTTGCTTCCATTTTAGGAACTTCTGTAACGGGATCGTTATGCCGAATTCCATACGCTCTCCTATAGCTTGTAAACACGCTTCAGCAGTTCAATTGCTTCTTCGAGCGTAAAGGGAACGCCGATCTGTTGCAGCGGCACTCCCTCGGTTTCTGCAAGATTGCAAAACGCAACCATATCGTCCTTTATTGAAGGCACGAGTTCAGATGAAGTGTCAGGGCCAAATAGCTGGGCAAGTCTAAACACGTCTTTCTTGTGCTTCTTCAGGTCGCCAGAGTTTACGTGCTCGCCACGCGTCTTTCGGGCGGAAAGGTCTATGTATGCTCTGGCCTTGAACGGAACGAGGTGCACCTCATCAAGCACCGTTACGCCGTTTATAGTTTTACGGCCCGACTTCATATAAGCGTAGTAATCTTCGTCAAGCAGAATCGCTGAAAGGCTTGATATTTCCTCGTCTACTGGTAGCGGAACAATGGTCAATTCTTCTGGCGCTTCGATAAATGACGGGGCTTTGCTGAACAGTTCGATCATACTGGGAAACCCAGGTGCTTTTGGGCTGGTGAAGCGGTAGAAATGAACAGTATCAGAGCTTTTCCATCCGCAAGTATAGCCGCCATCTTTGATCATCTTCCAAACAGCACTTGCTACTTCGGGGAAGCGGTTCTCGATAATCAGAATCAGATCAATGTCTTTAGTTATTCGAAAGGGAAGGTCGGCGTCTCTCAAAATGATGTCGCATGCCGTTCCGCCGATGACGGTATAGCAATCCTCCATGCCCTTCGTGTATTCGGCAAAGCGGTCTAATCCGTATACCTCGCTTATTGCCATAAGTCCTCCTCATTAAAAAGGGAATTAAGCTCCCCGAAGATTCTTTCGTCCTGCTCTTCTACCAGTGATAGCGCAAGAGATACGTTGTCAACAACGTCAAGCCCAGCTACTAAGGGGTCGTAAGACCATATCTGGAGTTCAATCATTTCGGCATTATCAAGCTCGCCTTCAAGAACTTCATCGAAGACAAGGCTCTTTACTGCGTTTTTCGAAACAGCTTTTTGAGCCACCGCCGGATAAGCGAGCATCGATCGCGATGCAAGCGCGCTGTCTCCTGCGTCTGGTAGGGTCTCAAATACAGCGCTTTTGCGGGCGAAGATCCTTCGTACTACAGGTGTTGTCAAATAGGGCATCGCTTGTTTAAGTAACGCATTCTTTGCTTCGTCATATGAAAATACGATATTGCGTCCATCTTTTGACTTGGTAATGAGCTCACGTTCGACAAGCTCGTCAAGAGCGCGCGAGACGCTGCTGGTAGTAAGGTTCGTGATCTCTTTTAACGCCGAGGCACTTTTGACGTCCGGGTTGGCGACGATGGCAACTAAGGCAGCTTGGGAGCTTGGAGCTAGATACTCCCCAAAACTACGTTTCTCTGTTTTTGCTGCAGCAATAAAACCAAGGAAGGGAAGGTATGCCTGCTTATCGGGAACAACAAAGGGAATACCCTGCTGAACAAGTGCTTTTCGTTGTCGGGCGTCGATGTTGTCATTGGTTAGCACAATTGGCACGCCTGCCCTTTTGGCTGCTTGGTTGAATACTCGCTTCAATTCGGGAAGCGTTGCATTGCCAGATATGGAGGCAATCACAAAGCGCACTCCATCAACGCTGCAGAGATAATAATCTGCAGCGCGCTCCAGAAAGAGCGGCCAACTAGATGAGTCAGAATAGCTCTCAGTACCAAGGTCAAACCCAAGGCTGTCTTTTAAGTATCTGGATACTTCTTTCATAGGACTCTTTCTGCATAATCCCAACATGCTTGCAATTATACATTTTAACTGCAAGAATAGCCAGTCTCACTCCCAATGTCCACTCTCGACGGTCTCGTAATGACCGGTAGCATCGTGATGAACGGTTTGGCTGCCGGTAGCCACTTGAACCATTTCGGTATTATGACCGCTGCCTTCCCCGGCCATCATGTGGGCCTTGCCGTGGGCAACCTCGTTGCTGGTGATGTCTGAGCCGGAAACATTACAGATTGATCTTTCCTCGTAACCATAGGCATGGGATGGATTCATCCCATGCCGCAGAGTCCTGAACCCAGACCTGCTTGTAGTCCACAACCCATTTTTTGCTTGGTGCGGCAGGCGCGCTTTCATTGTTGCTTGAAGAACCGTTATTGCCGCCACCAGAAGGTCCAGGATTACTGTTGTCCGTTGATGTCGAGCTTGGTTCCTGCGTTGGGCCGTTTCCTGCAGATTGGCTATCGGAACCAGCAAAACCGTTCTCTGCTGCGCTTTGGCCCGCCGCCGCATCGGCATTTTGCTCTTCGTTCGGCGAGACGCTTTGCTCCGCATCCATGGTTGCTAGGCCAGTCTCAATAGCTGTAGCGTTCAATGGACTGTCGTTACTCGTTTGGCTCGCAGTGCCAGCTGGGCCCTCGCCAACAACATCGTTGCTATCGCACCCGCGAAAGCAAAACACGCACACGAGGACAACCGCAATGATTGCAGTAACGGCAATAGCGGCCACCTGTTTGGGGTGGCTCTTAATGGTTTGCTGGCATTTCGCCAGAGCATCTTTTGCTTTCATGAAAACTCACTCCTTTACATGAAGAAACGGAATACGGCCTTAAACAGCCAGCGGAAGAATCCAAATACAAACTTCATCGCGTGTTCTCCTCATCGTCGTAGTCGTCATAGTCGTCGTCCCAAACATCGTCATCGGGTTCGTCTGCCTCATCGACGTTGGACAAGCTTTCAAGCCAGGATCCTTCGTCATCTTCAACTTCTTCGCATTCAGCTGGAGCCTGTTCGGCGCTTTCCTTCGCGCCTTGTTGCTCGGGCTTCTTCACTTCCGTGGGCTGGCACCCTTCGGCTAGTAACACCTGCTCGTAGGCCCTTCGGGTGTAGCCGAACATCTGGCACAGCTCGTCTTCGTTTGCGGCAAGGATCGGATCCGTGTTTGCAAGATAGTCATGCACGGCAACGGCCTTGCTGTTGATGGAAGATGCCGTGTCGTTGTTGAAGCAAGCAAGCTCTTGCGCACGAAACTTAATCCCGTTGATAAGGTCTTCGCCCACGCGCCAGGCAACCATTTCCTTGTTCACCACGATTTTGGATACATGGCTGATCTCGGTTTTGTCCACCAGCAGAAAGCGCCATCCGCGCATGCGACGTGCAACGGGAGTGGTATCAGCTTGCGCATCCTGGCGGTATTCAGCCCGAATGTCGTAGAAATGCGCCTGCAGCCACAAGCTCTCGGTGTCCAGGTTGTCAAAGCGCACCTCGAAGTTGGTGAGCATGTTGTTGCCGTCAAAGGGCTGCGGGAGCGTGAAACGATCCACGTCAAATTCGTCCACGCGCCCGCTGTCATAAAACACTTGAATGTTCATTGCGCGCTCCTATCTGCTTCGGCCGTCTCGACTTGGCTGGTCGTAGCCACGGTCGATATGTCGCGCGTCGCCGTAGGTGTATCCAGCTTGGTTGCGCTGTGCCGCAACCTTCTTCTGTGCCGGAGTAAGCTGCCGCTTGGGGCGCGGTGGGCGCTGTTGCGGAATCAATGCCTTCTCGCGTACGAATTCGCGCGCTTGCTCTAGTTGTGCAATCTGCGTGGCGATGCGGTCCTTCTGCCGGGGCGTTTCCGCATGTTCGCGTTTGGATTCAAGGCTGCTGATGCGGCGAGCATAATCGTCGATTCCCGCAATGCCATAGCGTCTGTTGAGATCCAGCGTGAATGCCAGGTTGTGCAGCTCGACAAGATCGTTGATTTCCGTGGCCTGCACTGCGATAGCCATAAAATTCTTAGAGGCTGCGATGGTTGGCCTTGCGGCACTCGACCGGGCAAAACGCGACTGTAGCGCTTCTTTGCCAAAGGTATAGCCAAGACGCTCACCGCCAACGCGTTTAGCTCCTTGATCGCGCAGTGAGTAAATCCAATCTGCGCGGTTTGCCTTGGGCGAGTTGTCGTCAACGTCCACTTCTAGCATGTCCAAGATTTGGCGGAACTCGCTTTCGTTTCGCGCAAGGTTCTTCGCCATGGAAACGCGATCGCGGATGTCGTTTACCCAGGAGTACTCGCCGCTTTCAAGCACGCGGCGCTCTGCGCAGCTCAGATAGTATTCTTGCTTGCTGAGCCCAAGGGTGGCAGGCTCATCGTCTTTGGATGCCAGCTTGCCAAAGCCATCGTCTGCAGTAACCTCGTCGCGCAAATATCCAAAACCACGTTCTTCGGCCATATGCTGCAAGCCACGATTGAGCTCGAACGGGTTTGGTATTTGGATACGCAGGCCGGTCACCACATTGGTATTGTTAACGACGATGTGCGCGTGGGGAATGCCGTTTTGGTTGTCATCGTGATAGATGATGGCGGCTTGATAGTCGGGCAGGTACTTCTGCACCCAAGCCCGGGAAAGCTCGCGTAACTGCTCAAGGTTTAGATTGTCTTCCGGCGTTGGTGACATGACGTAGTGGACGAAGGTTCGGGCACGACGACCCCCATGGGGAAGATCGTTTCCGTAGGATGCCCGCAACTCATCCATCTCCCGGGACCAATGCACACTGTCTTTCATTGCTTCGTCATAGCCAGCCATCTGGTTTTCATCCCAAGACAGGTTGTAGAAGTCGCGTGCTAGGGCTCGACCATTCTTCTCCAGATACGCTTCGATACGCGCGGTGCTGGTATGTCCCGCAATCGGCTTTAGGATCGGCATCACCAATCACGCACCAAAGTTGATTTCTCGATTTCCTGCAGCGAGTAAACCAGGCTGTTTTTTCCTGAGTCGATCTTCGCCAGGCTGCCGTTAATCTCGCCAATCGTCTTGATGAAGTACTCGGTATCAAGGCGGCCACGGCGTATGAACATTGAGATGGTGTTCATGGAATGCACGGCCTGGTTGTAGTGGTAGCCCCACTTGGTAAGCTCGCGAGACATCGAGCCAAGCGCGTCGGTATCCAAGACGACGCAGCGCGTTCCATCGCCTTCTTTCGCGTCGACGGGGATGCGGATGAGGTAGCGGATATATTCCGAAGGCGTCTTCTGGAAGCGCTCGGCTTGCTGGTGAAGTTGGTCGCGATCTTCGTCGCTCAGGCGGCAGCTGATAAGGTTCGGGTAAGGCATGGTCGTATCTCCTTTACTTGGTCAACGCAGTGCAACGCCTGTTGTGGAAGATGGCATTGCTTGCGGTTGCAATAGGGGCGCGGGGCATCCCCCGCAATTTACGCAACATGGCCGATAGACCCTGTGCGTAAATTTACCCACAGGGGTGCGCAAAAATCAGCAGAGGGTGCTAAGGCTGAAGGCCGTCGGCAAACCTGCTTGCAAATTGCGCCACCCCGACGGGCAAGTCTGTTTTGTAATGGCCGCAAGGCCGTGTATTACAAAACAGGTTACTTGCTACGATTGGCTCCTAACAGACGAGGAGCCATGCTTTGGATACTTACTCACCCCCTTCGAGCTTTAAGAGGCTTAGACGAAGCGAGGCGAGTAATTCGCGTTCACGCTCGTTTGGTGGGCAATTCTGCCCGGAAACGTACGCGGCGAGTGCTCGTTCGGATCGAACAAGGTGTGGATTTGGCTCGTCGGTGACTTGGTTCGCGGCAGAAGTTATCAACGTAGTGACTTCGCGCTTGGTGATGTCTGTCGCACTGGCGGCTTTGCAAAGCTCGTCTGCCTCGGATGAATCCATGGTTTCAAGAGCCCTCAGAGCGTCCGCAGAAAGAAGTTCGCGGTCGGCAATCTTTTGCCATCCGGGGCCTAGCGCGGCGGCCCTTTCCGCCATGTCCTCCTGGCGCTTGATGGTCTTGCCGGAAACCTTGCGACCCGTTTGCTGGCTGATGATGGAAGCCTTGATGTCTTCGGTTCGCTGCCCGCGAAGCTCGGGGTTGGATTCGCGCAGTTGCTCAACTTCTACGCCCAGTGCCCGGCTTGCCGCAGCGCGCTCGGTAACGGATAGCTGCCGCGTGAAAAGGTTTACGGTGTGCAGCAGCGTGAGCGCCTGCGCATCGCTGATGGAATCAACCACGCGGCACGGCATTTTGCCGTAGCGGTTGTTGTCAATTGAAAGCATGGTGAAAGCTGCCTTGCGACGGTGCCCGGAAAGCATCTGCCATTGACCGTCGGGCAGCTTGCGAACCAACGGCAGATCGGTCAGACCGTCGCGCTTGATGGATTCGGCAAGGCGTTCGATTTCGGTTTCGTCCATGGAATAGATGGCGTTATTGGGGTGGTCTTGTATGGCGTCGACCTCAATCTCGACCACGGGGTAGCGCTCGCGCGTCTTCGATTGGGAGTCCAGGAGGCCGGAGATGCTGAAGCTTGCTGCAGCGGCGGTTGCTTTAGCGCACATCTTCCATCATCTCCTTTACCAAAGCTTCGTAATCTTGGGCCGGGCGGCTGTTGGGTTCGAATGCGACGACCGGTTGCCAAGACCAGCTGCCCTCGCACACCTTTGCGGAGGCATGAATCTGGGTAGCAAATTGTTCCGTGGCAAAATGCTGATCGAGCACGGCCGCGCCCGTTGCCTCAGCATTGGTCATGCAACCGGGCACACAGGTGCGCAGCACGCGCCACTTGGGAGTTGGCATGCGCAAGGCGTCGGCGATGGATTGAATGGCGGAAACAGTAAGCGCCGTGCCGCGCATAACGGTGGCGTCCAGCTTCACGGGAATGATGACGCAGCCGTCTTCGGCGGCAGCAAGGTAGGCGTTAAAAGCCAAGCGCTTCATGGCCGGCGAACAGTCCAGGATAGCGATGTCGTAATCGTCGGAAGCATCGTCAAGGGCGAACTTCAAGCGCTGCTCCCGCAGCACGAGCTCGTTTTGGTCCACCAGTTCGATGGTTGACGGAATGAGGGATAGGTTTTCGATCTGGGTGGTATGAACATCTTCGGCAACGGGCTTGTTCTGATACAGAAGGCCGATGCTGTTCTTGCCGGTTTGCTCGGCAGCGTCATAGGCACCGAAATAGTCGGTTGCAGACGCCTGAGGATCAAGGTCGATAAGCAAGACACGCTTACCTTTTCTGGCATATATGGATGCCAAGTTAACTGCGGTGGTGGTTTTGCCTACACCGCCTTTGTAGTTGCTGATTGCGAGCGTACGCACGAGTATCAACTCCTTTACATGGGGCGCGGCCCCGTGATGCTGTGGAAGTGGAACCGCTTTTATTCAGTTTTCCAAGCCTGTTCCGCTCTTCGAGCGGTCAGCCCTCCTTACGGCGAGCATTCTCTGCAGGTTTGTATTACGGCATCAGAGTATACCACCGACGGAGGACTCTTAATGAGGATTAGGTTCACAGCAACCTGTCCGCAACATGCGAGGAATCTTCCGCAGTGCCTCTATCGAAAGAGATGCACCTTGATGACTGCCGAAAAGCGAGGGAGCAAGGCGACCGAGCGTGCATGGATTCTGGCTGTTGCCAAGGGATAAGCGATAAGCGCCAAGCAATGGTTTTGCGAAGCAAAGCGGTTTGTTTTGGCAGTGCGATTCCGTGAAGTTACAGAAGGCAAAAGAAATCAGGAAAGTATTGCGACCCTTGGGAAGAGGCAAGGTTCCATGAAAGGCTGGGAGAGCAAGGTGACCCCTAGTGCGCAGAAGTAAGACAAGGAGATACTTCGCTAGTAAAATGAGATGTAGCAAATAAACGTGATTAAGTATGAAGTGAGTGAGGGTGAGTGGAATGATTCCTTGGTCTGAGCTTTCGGGAGATATTGTCGAACGAATAATGGCAACTTACATATGTCTTGAAAACCCAGACTGCATTCACGTGAGGCCATCAGTCGGAGATGCTGGAATCGATGTAATTAGGAGCCTTGGTGACAACAAAATTGAGGTCTACCAAATTAAGAAATTCGCATCTTCCTTGTCGCCATCCCAAAAGAGTCAAGTCAAAAAATCTTGGGAGCGATTAATCAAATACGCTCAAGAAAACGGCTTGGTGTTAGTCAATTGGTATCTTGTTATGCCCCTGAACCCAACACGTGAAAACTTAAAATGGTTCGAAACGCTTACGGCATCATTTGGTGCAGAGGCGAGCTGGTTTGGAAAAAGCCACGTGGATGCCTGGGCCGCAAAGATGCCTTATGTTGCAGATTACTATATTGATGGCAACAAGAATGCAACGCTGGCGATTGCTAAGGAATGCCTTGATGCGGCTAGGCTACCAGACGTTACAGATCCGGAAGGTCTTAAGTCGCAATTGATAAAAATTCAATCATTATTGGGAGCCATTGATCCGCATTACACTTACGATTTCCAGCTATTACACGATTTTGATTTTGAGGCGCCGCTTGTGTTTAGGTCATGTCCTGGACTTGTTGTTACAACTATTGAGGGAACCAAACAAGGTGGAGCAATAAAAATTGATGTTCTTGCAAAACACTCCGCCGCAGCCGAGCTTGCGCCTATTTCAGGAACCTTCACTTTGTTTGCTGACAACGATGAGCACAAGGAGCAACTGAGGGATTATATTGATTTTGGGATACCGCTTAAAAGCTTTCCAGCAAAAATATCAACTCATAGTGAAGTGCTGTTTAGCGACGTTGACGAAAGCCGCATTGGAACAGTAAGCATGTATGAGTACTCTTCATCCGTTCCGATACATGAGGCCTGCATTAAAAATGAGGCAGGCACTACAATCAATCTAATTCAGGACTCCTTTAGCCAAGGCCGAAAGGGCTTTACTTGGGAAGGATCAACTTCGGAGAAAATGCTATCTGTCCGACTTGTAGGCAACATTGAAAATGGGCAGACAAAAATAGAGATTACCGGAAGTCTCGAATTCCTCCGTAACTGTTCTCCGGTGTTAGCTAAAAGAAAACTTAAGTTCCTTTTTAGCGGGTTTGACAATTGTCTCTCGTTTTATTTCGGCAATGCTCAACTTGCAGATTTTACGCTGGATGTAATAGACCTTACAAAAGATCGAATTGCTGGTGCCCTGCCCCCGTTTTCAGTACCAACCTCAATGTTAGTCCCTATGCCGCAACCGTCTGTATCGCCGGAGGCTTGTAGCCAAGCGAACTGTGGGGTCGCTC
>JBMNSJ010000010.1:0-48921 GCA_050945135.1 Raoultibacter sp. | reverse complement strand
AATCTTGACTATATTTAGCCGCCCGCTAGAATACATCAAGCATTCAAATTTAGCTTTACTTAGCACATGGGCGTTTGGCGCAGTGGGAGCGCGCTTCCTTCACACGGAAGAGGTCACTGGTTCAATCCCAGTAACGCCCACCACGCAGACAATCAATCTGGTAGATAAAATCACATTCTGTTGCATATGTCTCATCTCGGAGCAAGATAAAGTCCGCTCCTCTACAAAAACGCGCTTTCACCTTAGTTAACAATACCTTAATTTAGAAACAATTCGCCCTCCCTATACTCATTTCAATACTCCGAGAAGGCGAGAGGAGGGCAGGAGTGCAACGTACTACATTACGGAAAAGCAGGCAGAAACAGTACAAGAGATGATATTCCCCGTTCAATAGAATTCAAAAAGAAAGAGGAGATGCTCAATGAAAGCATTCGCAATGTTAGGACTAAATAAAGCTGGATGGATTGAGAAAGATCGACCCGTTTGTGGACCACTAGATGCGATTATTACCCCCGTTGCCTTAGCCCCTTGTACATCCGATATCCATACCGTCTATGAAGGTGCTCTTGGCGAGCGCCATGATCTAATACTTGGTCATGAAGGTGTTGGAGAAGTTGTCGAGGTTGGTGAGCTGGTTCGCGATTTCAAGCCAGGTGATGTAGTTATCATTCCAGCTATTACTCCAGACTGGGGCTCAGTAGAAGCTCAGGCGGGATATGCAGTTCATTCTGGAGGAATGCTCGGAGGATGGAAGTTTTCAAATTTCAAAGATGGTGTTTTTGCTGAGTTTGCCCATGTTAACGAGGCAGATGCCAATCTCGCGCATCTTCCAGAAGGTATGGATCCCGAAACTGCTTGCATGCTCTCCGATATGATGCCTACAGGATTTCATGCGTCCGAGATGGCTGGCGTGCGCTTCGGTGACGATGTGTGTGTTATCGGTATCGGACCGGTAGGTTTGATGGCGGTAGCTGGTGCTGCTTTGCGTGGTGCTGCAAATTTGTACGCTGTCGGAACGCGACCGAATTGTGTGAAAGTAGCTCGTGAATTTGGTGCTACCGACATAATTTCATATAAAGAAGGCTCAATTCATGAGCAAGTACTCGAAAAAACTAAGGGTGTAGGAGTCGATAGAGTGCTGATTGCAGGAGGCGATGTGGATACTTTTGATACCGCTATCCGCATGCTCAAGCCAGGTGGCTCCATCGGAAACGTTAATTATCTTGGTAGCGGAGACTATATCAAAATTCCTCGTGAGGCTTGGGGAGTTGGCATGGGTCATAAAACCATTCATGCGGGATTGATGCCTGGTGGCAGGCTCCGTATGGAAAAGCTTGCGAAGATGGTCATGAACAATAGAGTCGATCCATCGAAGCTAATTACGCATCGTTTTGAAGGGTTTGAATATCTTGAAGAGGCTATCGCTTTAATGAAGGATAAGCCCGCCGACCTTATTAAGCCAGTTGTTCGGGTGAAATAAAAGGACAGATAACAAAACTACGTCCTATCTAGGGGTATCGCGGGGATGTGATACCCCTAGAACAAACCATCCGTTTAGCGGGTGGTTTTTAGGTTTCGCAAGCTATCATCAAACGCAAGATGTAAGTAAAAGACATGCCTAGTTGTTTGTATCCCTTTTGCTTGCTCGTAAATCATTGCGAATCAGGCTATGCAAATTTGTAATCGAATAGCGTATTTTTCTATCTGTCATTCTTAGTATTGTTTCAATGAGCTATGTTATATCGTATGATACTATGAGTCGCCTAACGTAAAGCTTAAGTAGGCATTGTAGAACCTTATAAAGTAAACCTGAACAGGCAGTATGTTAGAACCAAGCGCTAAGATATGATCTACTTAGTTGCTTGTTTCAATACAGATTGCCCAAAACGAGGGAGATTTCCTATGTGCGCTAAAAAAAGTGGTATGGAGCCAATAACGCCTATTGGTATTGCTGCTGCGATTATTTTCGGTGGTATGGGCATTATGCAGCTCAACGACCCTAATTCAAACATTCTTGTTGCCTTGTTTAATCTATTGATTGCAATGGTATCGATTTTTGTTGCTTTATGGCCCTTGGTTAAGGCTAATAGAAAACGATAGCTTGCACATTCTTACTATATTTTGATCGTCCAGTTAGAACATATATCAAAGTCTTATGGCGGTCGTGTTCTCTTTTCAGATGTGGTTTTGCGTCTAGAAGAGCACGATCGACTTGCTTTAGTAGGCCCAAATGGTGCTGGTAAAACCACTCTGCTCAATATCATCTCAGGTGTAGACGATGCTGATGAGGGACGCGTTCTTTTTGCTAAGGGAGCGCGTGTTGGATATCTCGAACAAGAAGCTATCGAAATGAAAGAACAAGCAATATTTGAGGAGGTACTCTCGTCTCAAATTGAGGTCTTGGAAGCCGAGCAGCGACTTCGTTCTTTAGAATTGTCTCTTGGTGATAACCCTAGCGAATCTGCCTTGGCAGCTGCCGGAAGAGCGCGCGACGCTTACGAGGCTTTAGGCGGCTACACCATTGAATCTAAGGTGAAAAGTGTCCTCTTTGGTTTAGGCTTCAAAGAAAAGGATTTATCTCGCATGACCACAGAGTTTTCTGGTGGTTGGCAGATGCGGATTGCGCTTGCAAAGCTTCTCATTCGCAATCCTGAGGTTCTTCTTCTTGATGAGCCAACCAACCATCTCGACTTGGAGAGCGTAAAGTGGCTCGAGAGCTTTTTACGCAGCTATGAGGGAACCATCATTCTTGTAAGTCATGATCGCGTGTTTATGGACAACATGGTAGAGCAAGTTGCAGAAATTGATAACGGTCAGGTAAGGCTCTATAAGGGAAATTACTCTGCCTACGAGCGTGCACGAGAAGAATATCTTGAGCGTTTGCGCCTTGAAGCAGCAAGCCAAGCGGCAGAACGAGCCCATATGGAAGCCTTTGTGGAGCGCTTTCGTTATAAAGCTACCAAGGCTAAGCAAGTGCAAGATCGCGTTAAAAAGCTTGAACGCATGGAGCAGATTGTCCTTCCCGAAGAGAAGAAAAAAGTAAAATTCAATTTCAAGCAGCCACCTCGCACAGGAGATAAAGTTGTTGGAATTGAACATGTTGCTAAATCGTTTGGTAGCCTACAGGTCTACGATGACTTAAACCTTGAATTCTATCGTGGTGAAAAAATCGCTTTGGTCGGACCAAACGGGGCAGGTAAATCTACGCTTCTTAAAATGGTTGCTGGTGTTCTGAAACAAGACGCGGGAAGTATCGAGTATGGCGTCCATGTTACTAAAACCTACTACGCGCAACACCAACTTGAAGAGCTTCATCCTGGAAACACGGTGTTTGAAGAACTTGATCGGGTAGCGCCTGGATGGACTATATCGCAAGTCAGAACCTTGCTCGGTGCTTTTTTGTTTACGGGTGAGGATGTCGACAAGAAGGTAAGTGTGCTGTCGGGAGGAGAAAAGAGCCGCTTGGCTCTGGCTAAGATGCTCGTTGCGCCCACTCCACTTCTTTGTCTTGATGAGCCAACAAATCACCTTGATATCGCCAGTGCAGACATTCTCGAGCAAGCCCTTAAAAGCTTTGATGGCACTATTCTATTCATTACGCACGATAGGCACTTAATCTCTAGCATTGCAAATCGTGTAATCGAAGTAAAGCCTGGTAAGGTTACAAACTACAGCGGTGATTACGACTATTATCTATTTAAAAGTGATCAGCTTGAATCTCAAGCGCAAGACAATAAGCCCTCTGAAGGAAACCTTGGCACTAAATCGAAGGGTAAGCCTGGTAAAACTGTCATCACCGTTAATCGTCGTCGTAAGGAAAATGGCGCACGCATTAGTCGTCCTGAAGCATCTGATGTGCCAAAAAGCATAGTTGAGCTGACTGCTGAGCGGGGAAGTGCGCCTAAAACGAAGGAGCAAAAGAGAAGAGAGGCCGAAGCGCGCAATAGAGCTTATGCCGCACAAAAAGATTTACGAAAGCGCCTCGCGCAACTTGATGCTCAAATGGAGCGTGATAATAAGCGTATGGCAGAACTTTTGGAGCTGATGAGCGATCCGGATTTTTACACTAATGAAGATGCTAGTTCTGATGCAATAGCGGAGCACGCGAAAACAAAACAACGTTTAGCGTCAGATGAGGAAGAATGGATAATTCTTTCCGAAGAACTTGAGGCGGAAATTATTCGACAAAAAGAGGCACTTGATGGCTGATTTGAATATCGTACTCGTAGAGCCCGAGATTCCTCAAAATGCTGGAAATGTTGCTCGGACCTGCGCCTGTGTTGGAGCACGCCTTCATCTTGTTGAGCCCATGGGATTTCGCTTAAGCGAAAGGCAGATGAAACGTGCTGGTCTTGATTATTGGGATGAGGTAGAGATTGAGCGCTATCCCAGTATGAATCACTTCTTGGAATATGCTGCTGGCCGTGAGCTTCATTTCTTTACCGGGCAGGCTGAGCGCATATACACTGATGTTGAGTACGGCAAAGATGCCTTTTTGTTGTTTGGTCGCGAAAGCGCAGGTATAAACCCAGAGATTCTTGAAGCCCACAAGAATCAATGCCTGAGAATCCCTATGCGTGATGGTTTGCGCAGCTTGAACCTCTCAAATGCTGTTGCAATTGCTTCTTATGAAGTTTTACGCTCATGGGATTTCCGTGGTCTGCTTTAAGGTAGACTAAAGCGGTTATGTCTACCAGTATTCCCTATATCATATGTTCTATCTTGAGCTTTATTCCGGCGATCGTTTTTCACGAGGTTATGCATGGCTATGCTGCATATCGTCTGGGTGATCCAACCGCAAAGCGAGAAGGTCGTCTAAGCCTGAATCCTATTAAACACCTCGATCCATTTGGTACCGTAATTCTGCCGGGACTTTTGATGATTATGGGAGGTCCTGTGTTTGGCTATGCTAAGCCAGTTCCCTACAACCCTTCATATTTTAAAGACCCGCGTAAAGGAGATTTGATTGTTGGACTCGCTGGTCCGGCTGCAAACCTTCTTTTGGCTATACTTGCGGCTCTTGTTGCCTGGGCGCTTTCTCCTCTTGCTCTGAGTCTAGCAACAAGTAACGAGATATTCTTCTATTTCTATTATCTCTTTCTTCCTTTGTTTGCCCTTATCAACCTATATTTAATGTTCTTTAATCTTTTGCCGATTCCTCCTTTAGATGGATCGAGCATTTTCGCAGTGATTCTCCCTGAAAAATACCTACCTAGCTATTACAAAATTCAACGATATGCACTTCCCATATTCTTTATCGTGATTTTTGCAATACCCTATATTTTCAATGTCAACATCATTGGCATATACTTGCAGGCAACGGCAGGAAACATCGCATCTCTTATATTTCCTCCGGGTCTGCTTTGATAAAGAGAAAAGCAGAGACGAGTAGAGCAGTAAGGAACAATATGTCAGAACAGCACTCAGATATCATTCTCACGGGTTACCGACCAACAGGGAAAATGCACCTTGGGCATTGGTTTGGAAATCTTCAGAATATGCTGAAGCTTCAGCATCAATACGAAGAAACCTATTTCTTTGTAGCAGATTGGCACGCGTTAACCAGCGATTGGGCAGATCCGTCTCAGCTCATTGAATACACCGAAGAAATGGTACTGGATTGGTGTGCTGCGGGGATGGACCCAGAGAAATCAATCATTTATCGGCAGTCTGACATTCCAGAAATTGCGGAGTTAAACATATATTTTGGACTCGTTACTCCTATGACGTGGTTGGAGCGTGTTCCAACCTATAAAGAGCAGCGTGAAAACATTAAGGATAAAGATCTTGGAAACGTCGGTTTTTTCCAGTACCCCATGCTCCAGGGAGCTGATATTGCCATTATGCGAGCCACAAAAGTTCCTGTTGGCGAAGATCAATTGCCCCATCTCGAACTAAGCCGTGAAGTTGTTCGTAGATTTAACTATACCTACGGTGAGGTTATTAAAGATGGCAAAAGTAAGGGCGAAGATCTTGTTGTTGGTCCTCTTGTCGAGCCAGCCGCTCTCATCGAAGAAGAGGGTGCGCGAGTGCCAGGCTTAGATGGCAGAAAAATGTCAAAGAGCTACGGAAATGCAATTTATATTTCAGATGATGCAGAAACCTTGAAGAAGAAAGCCATGAGCTGCATGACTGACCCAGCGCGAAAACTTAAAACTGACCCGGGTGATCCCGAGCTCTGTCCGCTGCATCAAATCCATAAACTGGTAGGCGATTCACAGATTATCGCTGAGTTTGATCAGTGCTGTCGCGATGCAAGCTGCGGTTGCGTCGCCCACAAAAAAGCTTTTGCAGACGATTTAATTGCCTATTTGACTCCTTTCCGTGAGAGGCGTGAAGAGCTTGCAGCAATCCCTAACTATGCAAAAGATGTTTTGACTGAGGGAGCTAAAAAGGCGCGGCCAAAAGCTGCACAAACGATATCTGATGTACGCGACGCGATGAATATCAGTCTTTAGGCAGGGTGTAGACAAGAAGGTGTCATACAAGGTTCACATAGAGAGTTTCGAGGGACCTTTCGATCTTCTGCTCTATTTAGTGAGTCGACAAAAAGTCGATATTGGCGCAATCTCCATTACTGAGATTGCCGATCAGTATTTGGCAGAAGTTGCTTCAATGAACAATCTCGATCTTGACGTAGCAAGCGATTTTCTCCTTGTTGCAGCAACCCTATTAGAGATTAAAGCTGCCAGTTTGATACCCAAGGAAAAATCCGAGATAGTCGAAGAGTTTCAAGATATAAGTCCTCATGAGGCGCGCGATATTCTTGTTACCCGTTTACTTGAATATAAAAAATATAAAAACGCCTCGGCAGCTATGCTCACTCGTTATGAGGCGGAAGCACGCATGCACGCAAGACCGTTCGGTCCCGAACGGCAGCACTTTACGCGCATGCCCGATTATCTTGATGGGGTTACGCTTGATGCTTTAGCGCTCTTGTGTGCGCAAGCTTATGCAAGACGCGATGTGGCTTTGTTGGAAGCTGAACATATCGCATCAAAGCCGATTCCTATCGAGACTCATGTACGGGCAATTCATCGACGTATTAGCAATGCAAAGCATTTGATGTTTTCCGATCTTGTGAGCGAATCCACACCGAGTGCTGTAATCGTGGTAACCTTTCTTGCGGTGCTCGAGCTCTACAAGCGCTCGATGATAAAAATCGAGCAAAAAAAATCATTCGGAGATATTAGTATCAACTTCATAGAAGAAAGTGGCGAGTTGAGCTTTGAGGGCGATGAGGCTATTTCAGCAGTGTTTGAACAGCAAGAGAACGAATAGAGGGGTTGCACATCATGTTTTCCGGACTTTCAGATAAGCAATTGAAGCCAGCTCTTGAAGCAATGTTGTTCGTTACCGACGAGCCTGTTTCTACGATTACTCTTGCTGACATGCTTGAGGTGGAGCCTAGCGAGGTCGAGACAGCTCTCGTAGATCTTCGTTCGCAAATCGAGGAAGAAAATCGAGGCATCCAATTGCGCGAAGTTGCTGGTGGATGGCGCTTGTTTACTCATCCCGCCTTTCACGAGCTCATCGAAAACTATGTGCTCTCTTGGGACACGCGCAAACTCTCTCAGGCTGCACTTGAGACACTTGCGATTATTGCGTATTCGCAACCCTTAACCCGTGCTGGAGTTGCTGCAGTAAGGGGCGTAAGCTCAGATTCGTCAATTAATTCACTTCTTGAAAAGGGTTTGGTAAAGGAGGCGGGTACGGCTGATTCTCCCGGTAATCCAGTTTTATACGCCACCACAAGGTCTTTTCTTGAGAAGTTTGGCTTAAAGTCAATCAAAGAGCTTCCAGAAATTGAATCGTATGCTCCCGATGAAGAAACTCGGTCTTTCATCAAAAGTCGTTTAAGTGCAACTCGAGGAGAAGTATCGATACCTTCTGAGTTTGAAGGAGAAGCCTATTCCGAGACGCAAGAAGATAACGATAGTATCGACGAGAAAATCGATGGACTTTCCATGGGTCAGGCGAGTCTGTTAGCACAAGCTCTGGGTTCTCACGTAGGACTGGTTGATAAGATAGATTTTAATGAGCTCAGCTTCGAAGAAGAGTAGCACGGTGGAAGATTCTAACCAAGAACGCATCGTAGCACTCCGCTTACAAAAATTCTTAGCTCGGGCAGGGGTGGCAAGCAGACGTGGCTCTGAAAACCTCATGACCGCTGGTCGGGTTAGGGTAAATGGAGAGGTTGTTACCGAATTAGGGAGTCGAGTCGATCCTCTTGTCGATGTAATTACGGTCGATGGCAAAGTAATTCCGTATCCAAATAGTGCCGTCACCTTAATGCTCAATAAGCCTGCTGGCTATATAACCACGATGACAGACCCCTTTGGTAGGGCATGTGTTGCATCGCTCGTGCCTACGGATACCTATCCTGGTCTCTTTCCTGTCGGCAGGCTTGATGCTGATACAACAGGGCTTTTACTCTTCACCACTGACGGAGAGCTAGGAAATCGTTTAACTCATCCCAAACACCATGTGCCAAAAATCTACGAAGCACAATTATCGGGAAAGCTTGCAGACGCTGATTTAGAACCCTTACGTAAAGGAATCTTGCTCGAAGATGGGCCGACGCAGCCAGCACAGGTTGAACTCTTAGCAAGTTCTGCACACACATCTGAAGTGCGCATTTTGATTCATGAGGGACGTAAGCGACAGGTGCGACGCATGTTCGAAGCGATTGGATATCCGGTACATAAGCTACAACGAATTCAAGTAGGAGGCCTTAAGCTTGGGGGATTAAAATCCGGCTCATGGCGAATTCTTGATGAGACTGAGCTAGGCTTGCTTGTCGGGGATGCTCAGGCATAATGATAGAATACTTACGAATCGAACACTACAGCTAGGAGCAGCACTTTGGGAGAACTTAAGAATATTGCCTTAATCGGCCTTGGCTTGGTCGGTGCTTCCTTCGCTGCTACAGCTCATGCAAAGCTGCCTGAAGTATCAATACTGGGTGTCGATGTTTCGGAAGAGGCTCGTTGCATAGCACTTGAAAAAGGGTGGGTAACTCAAGCATGTTCACCGCAAGATCCTAAGTTTAAAGAGTTCGTAGAGCAATCCTGCGATCTGGTATTGATTGCTGCGCCGGTCACCGTAATTCGTGAGTATTTTGAACTTATAGACAGCTGGAACTATTCTGGAATTATTAGTGACACCGCTTCAACAAAGATGCGTATTTCCGAAATTGCTGAGGAAGTACTACGTGTTCCTGAGATGTATATCCCTGGTCATCCTATGGCTGGTTCAGAGAAAAATGGTATCGAAGGCGCTCGTCCCGATTTATTTCAGGGAGCTCATTGGATTTTGTGTCCAAACGAAGAAACTCCCGCAGAAAACTTTCAACGTCTTCACGAACTTATTACCTCCTTGGGTGCTCGTGTTGTATCGCTTCCTCGAGAAGACCATGACGAGGCCGTTGCGATTGTGAGTCATGTTCCGCACTTTATTGCTAGTGCGCTCGTTGAGCTTGCTACCAGGCACGCAGATGATCAGCAAGCTTTATTTCGGCTTGCCGCAGGTGGCTTTAAAGACTCAACACGTATTGCTGCCGGCTCTCCAAAATTGTGGAGTGGTATTGCTTTCGATAATGCAGAGGCAGTGTCAGCGGGCTTGAGTGAAATGCAAGAAATTATTGGTCAGTTTAATCAAGCCTTGCTAGACGGAAATGCAGAGCGCATGACAGAGCTATTGCGGGAAGCCGCGGATGCTCGCAAGGCGCTACCTACTGCTTGGGTTCCCTCCACAGAAAGACTCTTGGAGGTTCGCATTCCTATGGAAGACCGCAAAGGCGTCATTGCTGAAGCAACTACCATAGCCTCGCAGGCGGGATGTAATATACAATCAATCGAGATCGATCATATAACAGAAGATACAGCGGTGCTAAGCTTGGTTTTGACTGATGAAGGGGATATCGGTCATTTGTCTTCGAAATTGATAGAAGCAGGCTTTTCAGTGTCGTTTTCCCCATTGACACCAAAGGAGTACGCACATGCAAAGTAATTCAAAGACCAGTATTGAGCCTTTGGGCGGGCCTCTCACTGGCGAAGCGATTGTGCCTGGGGATAAAAGCATTTCGCATCGTGTCGTGTTGTTTTCGGCTATGGCTGAAGGAGTTTCAGAGGTATCAGGGATACTTGATTCTGCCGATGTTCATTCTTCGATTAGCGCAATGGAACAACTTGGGGCAAAGATATCGTTGGAAAAGCAAGCCGACGGCAGCCTTGCAGGCACTATACAAGGCTGGGGAAGCGCTGGGCCAACTCAGCCAGACTCACCTATAGATTGTGGTAATTCCGGTACAACAGCTCGTTTGCTTATGGGAATCTTAGCTCCTTGGGATATCGAGGTAACTATCACCGGAGATTCTTCTTTGGTCAAACGTCCTATGCGACGCATCACAGCTCCGCTGATGAAGATGGGGGTTCGCTTTGCTCCAGAGGGAAAAGAGCTCTTGCCTATCACCATTCACGGAAACCCTGAACTCAAAGCGATAGATTACGAAGCTCCTATGGCTTCTGCGCAGCTTAAAACCGCCGTTCTTCTTGCGGGGGTGTATGCAAAAGGAACCACAAGCCTTACCGAACCTTCGCAGTCACGCAACCATACCGAGTTGATGCTGCCAGAGTATGGAGTTGCTACTACAGCAAGCGAAAGACGCTCAAGCGTAAAGGGGCCGAAGGTCTTGCAGGCGGCCGAAATTTTGGTTCCCGGAGATCCTTCTTCGGCATCATTTGTCGCCTGTGCTGCAGTTTTGAAACCAGGAAGTTCGATTTCTATTAACCGAGTTAGCCTGAATACAGCACGAATCGGGTTTGTGGGAACGCTTGAGCGCATGGGTGCCGACATTATTGTGCGTCACACAGGCTCAGAAGGAAAAGAGCCTTACGGAAGCATTCAGGTCAATTATGATGGTGTCTTGCATGGATGTGAAATTCCAGCCGAAAAGATTCCTACTCTAATTGATGAGGTTCCTGTATTGTCGCTTGTTGCTGCTTTTGCGCGCGGGGTAACGGTATTTAGGGGAGTTGAAGAACTTCGCCTAAAGGAGACTGATCGTCTCTTGGCAATTGTTGAAGGACTCGGCGCCATGGGAGTTGACGCTTGGATAGATGGCTCTGATTTATTTATTGAAGGCCAGCCCGGCCTTGTTGTCGACAAAGGCACAGTGTTTGATTCCAAAAATGATCATAGACTTGCAATGACCTGGGCTTTAGTAGGACTTACCGGAAAAAACCCAATAGAGGTCACCAACTTTGATTCGGTAAAAATTAGCTATCCGCAGTTTTTGCAAGATATAGAGAGGCTTACGCGATGATAATTGCTATTGACGGCCCCTCCGGAGCGGGTAAATCTACGGTTACCAAAGCGGTTGCAAAAAAGCTTGGCTTTTCTTGCCTCGATACGGGTGCTATGTATCGAGCAATAGCTTGGCAAGCTGTAAACGACAAAATCAATCTCGAGGATAACGAAAAGCTTGGTCTTCTTGCATTGGCAAAACAGATTGAGTTTACTCACGTCGAGGGCGATCCTGCACCTAAGCAGGTATTTATTGATGGCAATGATGTAACTCTAGCAATTAGAACCAAAGAGATTGATCAAGCGGTAAGTCCGGTATCAGCTGCACCTGCAGTGCGCGAGGCACTTGTAGAACAGCAACGCCGGATAGGCACCTTTGGAAATTATGTTGTCGAGGGGCGCGATATCGGTACAGTGGTATTTCCCGATGCAGAGCTTAAGATATTTCTTACTGCATCAGATGAAGAGCGCGCTCATCGTCGTGTTCGTCAAAACGTAGACCGTGGTGTTGGTTCGATTGACTATCTTGAGGTACTCGAAGATATCAAACGCAGAGACAGCTATGATTCATCGCGTGCAACATCTCCCTTAAAGCCGGCTGATGATGCTGTCATGCTAGATTCTACCGATTCGTATATCGAAGATGTTATTGAAACTATCTGTGATATGGCGCGACAGAAGATGGGTCTTGAATAAGGGTGCCGTATCGCTACGAAGAAATATGGGACATGCCACTTGGAGGTATTTCGAAAGAGAAAGAAGTACCTCATCTTGTTGGTAATCTGATTTACGGGTTTCTCTTCGTTTTATTTAAGATTCTATTTCGATACCATGTTGACGGAATTGAAAACCTACGCGCTTTTCATAAGCGCAAGGGAGTCGTGGTGGTGTGCAATCACACCTCGTTTCTTGATACCGTTTTTTTATATCTGAGCGGACGGCCAAAGCAGTGGATTAGGCTCTTGGGTCGTGAGTCTCTCTTTGATAATGCGGGTGGCTTAGTCGGTCAGATCTTATCTCGAGTGGGAGCATTTCCGGTAAAACGTGATGCAGCAGATTTAACTGCAATAAAACGCGCTGCCAAAATGCTTAAAAATGCCGAGGTTGTGGGTGTATTTCCAGAGGGTACACGTCGTGGTAAGGGTACGCAAGTACCAGAGATTCATTCGGGAGCTGCTTTTATAGCGCGCATGGGTAAATCACCTATTCTTCCCGCAACGGTACGAAATGCAGAATACATTAAGCAAAAAGGGAAATTCTTTCGCTTTCCAAAAGTTTCGGTGGAATATGGAACACCCGTGCCTCTCTCTGAGTTTGATTTTATTCCAAAAGATGAACGCCTCGATGCTTGTTCGTGGTTTGTTATGCGTGAATGTTTTGCTCTCTCTCAACGCTGCGCACCAGAAGAGGTGGACATGACTGAACTTTATCCAGAAGCTAAGGACTACTCGGCATTGTTTAAGGAGCATCCCATTAAGAAATATAGCAGCGAAGAACTCATAACTGGAGCAGACCCTCAGGGTAAACCTGAAGAAAAGAAGGTGGATGCGTGAAGGTTGTAAAAGCGCGTCATGCGGGAGCTTGTTATGGAGTTGAGCGTGCGCTTGATATGGCTTATGCATCCATTTTGGATAACGAGCGTGCCTTCACCTTAGGTCCTTTGATTCACAACCCTCAGGAAGTTGGAAAACTGAGTGCGAAGGGTGTGTCGGTTGCGGAATCTCTCGATGAGGTTGATGAGGGAGTTGTCATCATCCGAAGTCACGGTGTTGTTCCGCAGGTTAAAATTGAAGCAGAACAAAAAGGTCTTTCAGTTATTGATGCCACCTGTCCTCATGTTGCTCGTGCTCAAAAGGCGGCTCTTTCGTTAGCTCAAGACGGCTACAATGTGATAATCGTTGGCGAGAACGGACATCCTGAAGTTGAGGGTATGAAAGCCTACGCGCAAGGGGAGTCTAATACGGTGTTGGTGGTGTCAGATGTTGTTGACCTGCCCGAACAGATTGATGAACCCTTAGGTATTGTTGTTCAGACTACCCAATCAAAAGAAAACTTGGATGCCGTGGTCTCTGCTTTGCAAAAACGTGGATTAGAGCCTCGTGTGAAGAATACCATCTGTTTTGCTACCCGGCAGCGTCAGGAAGCGGCAGCTGAGCTTGCTGATGAGGTGGATGTGATAATCGTTATCGGAGGACGTAATTCTTCGAACACCACGCGTTTATATGAAATTTGCAAGCAAAGGTGTGAGCGTTCCTATCATGTTGAGCTCCCGGAAGAGATTGATGCGGCGTGGTTTAAGCCTCACGATGTGGTGGGGGTTAGCGCAGGAGCTTCTACGCCAGAAGACCAGATAGATGCCGTAATAGCTCATCTAGAAAGCCTTATTCCTTAACTCGTCTCGGTCGCTTTTCTTCACATTTTGCTCATGTCTTTGTGTGCTTCGTTGGAAAAATTGTATAAAGTGCGCTCTTATTGGTATTATCTTTGATGCGGTAAAGACAAGTTTGAACCGCTAATTGAAGAAAAGGTGCATATGCAGACTCTAAACACACAAGGCACACGCTCTTCGCTCAAAGTTATTTGGGCGGGCGTTTTAGCCCTCATCCTCGCCCTTAGTATGGGTCCTCTCCAATCCGCTTATGCGGTTACTTCCGCAGAGAAATATGCAGAAGCCGATGCAATACTGCAGCGTGTCGATGCTTTGCAGACAGAACTGAATCAGGCGCAAAGCGATTATGATACTGCAATGGCCGAGCATGAGGCAGCTAAGACTGCAATGGAAGAAGCGCAAGCTCGAAAAGAAGCAGCTGAGAAGCGTATAACGGTATTGCAAGAGCGTCTTGGCGATCGAGCAAACTCTATGTATAAAGGTGGATCTTCTACATTTCTTGATGTTTTATTAGGGGCAAGCACCTTTGAAGAGTTCCTTACCTCATGGGATATGATTGAAAAAATCAGTACGCAAGATGCCGAGCTTGTGCAAGAAACAAAAGATTTGCGAGCAGAAGCTGAAGCTGCACGTGCCGAGTTTGAAACACAGAAAAACATAGCGGCAGAAAAAGTTAAGACCGCTGAAGAACTAAAGACCCAGATTTCTACCACACAGTCCTCACTGCGCAACGAAGCAGCAAGCATTACTGCTGAGGCAGCAGCTTTGGCTGCAGAAGAAGCGGCGGCTGCTGAAGCGGCTGCACAGGCAGCAGAAGCCCAAGCACGTGCCTCTGCGGCAGAATCAGGCTCCACCTACTATCCTCCAGGACAATCAGTAGTTTCTGGTAGCGGAATTCTGAACCATCCACTTCCAGGCGGAACCGTGAGTTCAACTTTTGGTCCTCGCTGGGGAACCAATCATAATGGCGTTGACTTTGCAGCTGGGGAGGGAACTCCTTATTATGCAGCCGAGTCTGGCACCGTGCTGTATGCTACCAATGGTGGTGGCTATAACGGTGGAGCAGGTAACTGGATTGTTATCATGCATGGTAATGGCCTCAAAACTACCTATATGCACTCTTCGGTTACCTACGTAAGCCCTGGCGAGCAAGTCTCCCGCGGTCAAAACATTGGTGCCGTTGGTAATACAGGTGATTCGTACGGAGCGCATTTGCATTTTGAGGTTGCAGTCAACGGAACACCTGTCGACCCCATGACCTATCTGTAGAGGAAAACGCTGCGTCGCACGTGGTATCCTGTACACCGAAACATAACCTATAGCAGAGGTTTATCGCTCTGCAGTGTAAGAGGAATACTATGTCTTTACCCGTAGTTGCGGTCGTAGGCCGTCCGAATGTGGGAAAATCCACTTTCGTAAATAGACTGACGCAAGCCGATGAGGCTATTGTTCACGAAATGCGTGGAGTTACGCGTGATCGTTCGTATCATGAAGCTGACTGGAACGGTGTCGAATTTATGCTTATCGATACCGGTGGTATCGAGATTGGCACCGAGGATGGTTTTCAGGAATCAATAAGAAATCAAGCATTTATTGCTACTAATGAGGCAGACCTTATCGTTTTTCTTGTTGATGGGAAAACGGGCATCAATTCAGATGACCAAGAAGTTGCGCGCATTCTTCAGCGTTCTGGAAAGCCAGTAATGCTTGCAGTCAATAAGCTTGACACGCCTAATAAGTACGATGAAATGTATGAGTTTTATCAGCTTGGCCTAGGAGACCCCTGGCCGATTTCTGCTTTTCACGGGTTGGGAACGGGCGATCTTTTGGATGGCATGGCTGAAGAGCTCAAGAAAGTACCCGTAGATGATATAGACGAAGAAGATGTTGATAGCATTCGTATCGCCATTATTGGACGCCCTAATGCGGGTAAGTCTTCGCTAGCCAATCAGCTAATTAAAGCAGATCGTTCCATAGTCTCAGATGTGGCGGGCACCACGCGTGATGCCATTGATACCACTATCGAGCACGAAGGCCGGCACTACACCATAGTAGACACCGCAGGATTGCGTCGAAAAAGTCAGATAGATCAAGATGTTGAGTATTACGGCTTCGTGCGTGCAATGCGTGCAATCGATCGAAGCGATGTCGCAGTTTTAGTAATTGATGGCAGCATCGGTTTAACCGATCAAGATCAACGTGTTGCGGGCTTTGCCGTAGAGCGTGGATGCGCCATGGTTATCGTTTTGAATAAGTGGGATCTGGTGGAAGGGCCTGAGGCAAAGGCGGAGGTTCGCGAAAGAATCGCCGATAGACTTATGTTTGTTGGATTTGCGCCGGTAATTTCAATGTCTGCGCTCACCGGAAAGCGTGTAAACCGCATTTGGGAAGCGCTTGATGAGGCTAACGAGAATTATCGACAGACCATTTCTACCAGTAAATTAAACGCTTGGCTTCAAGAAGTGCGCGATTTTGGACATACGATAAGTCGCGGTAAAATGGTTCTACGCATGAAGTATGTCACGCAAACAGGCACCTGTCCGCCGCGATTTACTTTCTTTGCAAATCACCCTGAGATGGTTGACGATAACTACACACGCTATCTTGAAAATCGACTCAGAGCGAGTTTTAATTTAGTGGGAACACCCATCCAGATTAAGTTCAAACGAAAGGATTAAAAGCGCATGCAAGATTTCATTGATGCATTCGTTTTGACATTTGTTGTAACGTTTCTTTTGGGATCAATTCCCTTTGGCTTGATTATTTCTCGCGTGTTTTATAAGACCGATATCAGAAAGCACGGATCAGGCAATATTGGAACCACTAACGCAATAAGAACCATGGGAAAGGTTGGCGGTTTTTCAGTCTTCCTTCTCGATTTTGGTAAAGGTATTTTGTCGGGTTTTCTGGGCTTATGGATTGGGCAGGCTTTTCTTGCGCTCCGCGGCCAGGATGCTGTTGCTAGTGAGCTATTTTCGATGCTTGCGCCCTTTGGTGTTGGGCCATTCGGCGATCCTGCATATTTTGCTGTTGCTTTCACTCAGGTTCTGCTCGCTCTATCTTTCTTTGGTTGTATCTGCGGGCATGTCTTTTCACCCTGGCTAAAGTTTAAGGGTGGCAAAGGTGTTGCGGTGGCTGTGGGTTGTTTGTTTATCACCTTCGGAGTTGTTGGAGCATGTATCGAGCTCGCACTATTTATTGTGATTGTGTTAGTTACCCGCTATGTATCAGCGGGATCGGTAGCGGCGGCACTGCTTTGCCCCTTTATGTCGCTATTGTATTTCTGGGGAAACCCGGCTGCCATATTGTTCTGTAGTCTAGGCGGATTGGTGGTAGTCTGGGCACATAGAGAAAATATCAAACGTTTGCTCTCTGGTACAGAAAGTCGTGTCGGAGACAAAAAGAAGAACGCCAATAAAACTTTATAGGGCTCATGAAAGCGTATGCTTGTAAGCGATCTGGAGGGTGACAATGAAAGTATCGGTTATTGGTGCGGGTTCTTGGGGAACAGCTCTTGCTCAAACTCTTGCCCTAAACGGACACAACGTAGGTTTCTGGGCGCGTAAGGCCAGCGTTGTTGCTGCGGTTAACAATGAGCACCGCAACCCTCGCTATCTAAGCGATTTTGCTCTGTCAGAAAATATTGTGGCAACTTCATCTCATGCGGATGCGCTCCGTTTTGCTCACGCTGCTGTCATAGTTACACCTTCGAGTCTTTTGCGTGGAGTTGCGCAAGCTATGGCACAGGTTGTTGATAGTGATTTCCCCGTCATTATTTGCTCAAAAGGCGTCGAAGAGGGAAGTGGTATGCTTCCTGTTGAAATTTTTGAATCAGAGATGGGTGGCCTGCATCGATTTGCTGTTTTATCTGGACCAAACCATGCTGAAGAGGTTATTAGAAAAATTCCTGCGGCTACGGTTATCGCTTCTTCATCTCAAGAAACAGCTGAATTCTTCCAGGTTCTTTTTGCTTCAGATACGTTCAGAACCTACATCAGCGACGACGTCGTTGGCGTAGAACTTTGTGCGGCATTTAAAAACGTTATTGCCATTGCAGTTGGGCTTTCTTATGGACTTGGCTACGGTGATAATACCGCCGCGTTGCTGGTAACGCGTGGTCTTGCCGAAATGAGCCGCTTGGTTCAGGCTTGTGGCGGGCAAGCTATCACGTGCATGGGACTTGCTGGTGCAGGTGATTTGATTGCAACGTGCATGTCAGAGCATTCACGAAACAGGCGTTTTGGAGAGATGCTCAGTAAGGGAAAGAATCTCGATGACTTTATCGAAGAGACTCATATGGTTGCTGAGGGAGCTTATGCGTGTAAGACGCTAAAAACCCTTGCTGATTTACATAGGGTTGAATTACCAATTACGCAAGTCGTGAGAAGCGTTGTTTGGGAGGGCGCCAACATCGAAGCTGCTGCTGTCGAATTAGCAGACCGACCTCTCACGACAGAGTTCTGGGGCATGGAGTAGGCTTATGCCTTTTGAGCATTGCGCTCAAGGTCAAGCAAGAACTGCTTTGTTGTAACTCCTGCGGCATAGCCGCCCAGTTTCCCGTCACTTGTTATAACGCGATGGCAGGGAATCAGTATATGGATGGGATTCTTATTGTTGGCTGAGCCAACGGCTCGTTGAGCTTGAGGGTTCCCGATTGCTTTGGCAACATCTGCGTAGCTTCGTGTTTCGCCATAAGGGATGTTTTGCAGGGCGGCCCATACCTGTTTTTGGAAATCGCTACCTTTCGGATTAAGGGGTAAATCAAAGCTGAATCGTTTACCCGCGAAGTATTCTTGGAGCTCTTGTGCTGCTCGGTTGGTAATCTCGCAGGCCTTCTGAGTACCTGGTAGGGTGTGCTCTCCAAGAAGAACATGCGTAATGGAGCTTCCATCGCTTGCGATGCTTACTGAACCAACGGGTGTGCGGTAGACAAAGTAGCTAAGTGATGGCACGTTCATGGGCATCCCTCCTAATAACCTGATAGAAAGTATAGCAGTTTCTGTATCTGCGCAACTCTCGCTAAAGTGTCTATGCATACAAGTACGCTTACTTGTTCTTTTGTTGAGTGCTCAAGCATCTTCTCTGGTATTTGATGGATTGTCGAAGACTTAAAAACAGTGCTTTCAAACTTGGGTTACAATCGAAGAGGTTTGAGAAAGAAAGGGAGCAAATGTTTCAGCCCGTAAGAATCGCACCTTCAATTTTGTCAGCGGATTTTATGCACATGGAAGAATCTATTCGCAGCATTAAGGAAGGCGGAGCTGAGTTTATTCATATCGATGTGATGGATGGACACTTCGTTCCTAATCTCACCATTGGTGTTCCTTTCGTAAAACAATTGCGTGCTATAACAAAGTTACCGCTCGATGTTCACTTGATGATTTCGAATCCGCTTGAGCAAATACCTTGGTTTATTGACGCAGGTGCCGATATCGTAAATTTCCATGTAGAGCCCTACGAGGACGATCGGGCAAAAACTGAACAAGCATTACAGTTGATAAAGGATGCTGGTTTGTTAGCGGCTCTAACCATAAAACCAGCTACTCCGGTATCTTCACTTGAGCCTTTTATGTCTGAGCTCGACATGGTTTTGGTCATGAGCGTCAATCCTGGGTTTTCGGGTCAGTCCTATATCGAGGGCAGCGAAAACAAAGTTGCCGAAGTGGTACGTATTGCGCGCGAAAAGAACCTAGCTCCGCTCATCGAGGTAGACGGAGGGATAGGCCTTGAAACTGCCTCACGGGTAGTGAGCGCAGGTGCCGATGTGCTTGTAGCGGGAAATGCGGTCTTTGGAGCTAGTGATATAGGTGCAGCTATTGCACAGATTAAACAGGTGTCAAATGATGCGCAAAGGACTGCATAATGTCCGAAGATATTCACTACACCTATCTGGATTGGGCAGCCACTACGCCACTTTGTGCTGAGGCAAAAGAGGCAATGGGGCCTTACCTAGTGGTGGGAGAACAGGGTCTTGTAAAAGGTGCGAATGCAAACTCTCTTCATAGCTATGGACGAAATGCTTTTCTCGCCCTTGAGGAGGCAAGAAAGTTGCTTGCTAAGAGCTTAGGGCTCAAACGCGAGGACGAACTCATATTCACTTCAAGTGCGACAGAATCTAATAATTCGGCTTTATTCGGAATTGTCTCGGCGTGTAAAAAGCAGGCAACGCAGGCGGGTAAGCGAGATTTTGTGCCTCATATTATTACCACTGAAATCGAACATGATTCAGTGCTAGCTGCGGCACGTGCTCTAGGAGCAAAGGCTTGTGAGCTAAGCTTTTTAAAGCCCGATAGGCAGGGCTTTATTGAGGCGCGATTACTTGCCGCTGCTTTACGGGAAAATACCGTTCTTGTGTCCATACAAAGTGCAAACAATGAAATTGGATCCATTCAGCCACTTGAACAGCTTGTTGCGATTGCACATGACGCGGGTGCGTATTTTCATACTGATGCAGTACAGGCTTTCGGGAAAGTTAATCTCAATCTTAAAGAGCTTGGTGTTGATGCGGCATCTATTTCGGCGCATAAAATTGGAGGGCCCAAAGGGATAGGTGCTTTGTACCTAAAAAATACCACGCCCTTTACCCCTTATATGCTTGGCGGCGGTCAAGAAACAAATAGACGAAGTGGCACGCAAAACGTTTGCGGAGCTGCGGCGTTTGCTGCAGCGGCCTCTGCTTCGCTTGCCTCACTCGATACAGAGCAGCTTCGTCTTCGCAAACTGCGAGATTATCTGTATGAGCGTTGTCTGGGTATTGAGGCGGTGAGTCCGGTGGTTAGTGTTGAGCCGGGAAGTCAAGATTTCTTGCCACATATTGTAAACCTAAGTGTTCAGGGTTTTGAGAGCGAAACCTTAATCCTTCGCCTTGATATGAGAGGTTTTGCCGTATCAGGTGGGTCGGCTTGTTCAACAAATTCTTTAGAGCCTAGTCATGTGTTGAGTGCTATTGGACTTAGTCGAGACGCAGCTTATGGTTCGGTACGCATTTCTATGGGTAAAAGTACGCAAGAGAAAGATATCGACGCGTTTATTGAGGCATTAGCCGAAAGTATTTATTAACGAAGAGGGAATTCATGGAACGAGTAAATATGCACACTCATACCTCCTACTGTGGACATGGTGAGGGTAGTGTTGAGGCATTGGTAGCTGCAGCTAAGCAGAAGGGAATAGTTCGACTCGCGGTAACTGAGCATTTTCCTTTAAGCACCGCACTAGATTATGACGCCTACTTAAGTATGCGAGCCGAAGATCTTGACTCCTACGAAGCCGATGTTTTACAAGCTCGTAGCAAGAATCCGGATATGCACATTCTTTTAGGTTGTGAAATGGACTGGCTCGGTGCCGAGGAGGATCGCGCTCCCGAGCAAAAAGACTTATCTCGGTTTGACCTTGTGCTTGGATCGGTTCATTTTGTTGATGGATGGGCATTTGATGATCCAAGTCAGAAAGGTCGCTGGGATGAACTGGGCGCAGATTACATATGGCGACGCTATTTTGAGTTGTGGTGTAAGGCAGTCTTATCCGATGAACCTTTTACCATCATGTCTCATCCCGACCTGTGCAAGAAGTTTGGTTATCGACCCAGTTTTGATCCGACTGAGCTTTATCGGGAGGCAGCAGAAGCAGCACGTGTGGCAGGGCGTATGGTGGAGGTTAATACGTCGGGAGCTTTTTATGCTTGCAAAGAAATGTATCCAGCACCAGGTCTGTTACAAGAATTTAGACATGCGGAGGTGCCTTGTTCGATTGGAACCGACGCGCATACACCGGCAAATGTAGCTCGCGGTTTAGATGATGGCATAAAGCTTATGTATGAAAGTGGTTATCGTGAGATTACCGTTCCGACAACGAGCAAAGATCGATGCAGCATTACAATTGATTAGTTGAATGTATTCTCGGGGAGGGAGTTACCAATGGCTACAGGCGCACAATCACAAAACCATCTAGCTCACGTCCAGACAGGAACCCTTTCAAGCCGAAGTTCAAAGTTTAGTGTTCGTTCATTGGAGCGAGGCCTTCTAAAGTTATTTCCAGCTCAGGATGCTGAAGTATGGGATAGGACAGGCTTGTTAGTTGGTGATCCGATGACTGAAGTCACGGGAGTAGCAGTAGCGCTCGATCCTAGCCTTGCTGCGATTTCCGCAGCACGAAAAGCGGGAGCAAATGTATTACTGACTCATCATCCGGCTTTTCTCGAAGCACCTGAGTTGTTTGTGCCGGCACTGCCCGAGCAGCTAAACAGCGGTTCTACGGTGTGGGTAGCAATACAGAATCAAGTAGCACTGATGAGCTTTCATACCTGTCTTGACGTAAGCTATGAAGCTGCGCACGTGCTTCCAAATTTATTGAGTCTTACCTTTAAGCGTGTTCTCGATCCCATCAATGAAGACGGCTCAAAAGGTTACGGACAGATTTGTGAGCTTACCGAAACGGAAGACGAGCTAAGTCTAGGCCATCTTGCGGCTCGCTGCACCTCAGTATTTGGTCGTCATCCGCGAGTATGGGGGGATTTCTCGACAAAAGTTACACGCATTGTTACGTGCACAGGTTCGGCAGGAGATTTGCCCGCAAAAGCTCTCGAAGCACACGCTGACGTGCTAATTTGTGGCGAAATACGCTATCACGATGCCCTTGAGGCTTGTGAAGCAGGTTTAAACATAATTGACATCGGGCACGACACTTCGGAATTACCGCTCGTGGGAGTACTCGTAACAGCATTAGAGAAGATAGATTTTGCTCAAGATGCTATTACGGTTATCGACCAGGGGTCTCATTGGGACTCTCCGGAGACAACACGACTATAGAAAGGCGTGGAGTCATGAAAGCTAGCACAAAAGAAATCACTCGCTTGCTTCAACTACAGAAGATAGATTTAGAGCTTCTGAGATTGCATAAGAAGCTTGAAGAGCTTCCGCAGCGCGAGCTCATTTTGAAGTTGCGCGAAAAGAAAGTTGAAGTAGCGACAAGAGTTCAACAAATCACGGAAATGCTCAAAGAAAACGAGCAAAGCATGACGCGCATCAATGACGAAGATGAGCGATTGGCTACAAAACAAAAAGAAGTTCAAGCAAAAATTGACGACGCACAAGGAGATTATCGATCCATTTCTTCGCTTACAAAAGATCTTGAGGGAGTTGCAAAAAGGCGCAGCACGCTTGAGGGCGAGCTAAAAGAACTCGATGAAAAGAATGATCAAATTAAGCAGGTTCAAGCTCAAATTATCGAAGCGCAAAACGCAATTGACACCCAGGAAAAAGAAGGCATTGCCAGCTTTCAGGCAGAGGGTGGAGCACTCAAAAACGAGATTGCACGCTTGGAGGCACTTCAAGCAGCTGCAAGCGAAGAAATCGAATCTGAACTGCTAGCAAGTTATGAAAAGAAGAAAGCACGATATGGGGGCATAGGGATTTCCAAGCTCGATGGGGGTGCCTGCAGTGTTTGCAGAAATAGTTTTGATGAAGGAAAGCTTCTCCAGCTTAAATCAGAGGCACCACTTTCTGAGTGCCCTGCATGTAAAAGGATGATGGTGATACTTGATGCGTAAAGCGGTTTTATTCACCGATGGTGGAAGCAGAGGAAACCCAGGTCCATCAGGCTTAGGCTTTCATTTAAGAGATGAACAGAGTTCAGATATTGCCCGTGGAGGCTGGTATCTTGAGCGAGCAACCAATAATGAGGCGGAGTACTCAGCATTAGTTTGGGGCTTAGAAAACGCCTTTGCGGCCGAGGTTGATTCGCTTGAAATATTTGCCGATTCAGAGCTGATTGTAAAGCAAATGCAGGGAATCTATCAGGTAAAAAGCAATGATTTGAAGCCACTTTTCCTGCGTGCAAAGGCCTTATTTACGCGTTTTGAAAGTGTGTCAATACGTCATGTATACCGAGCCGAGAATGCCGAAGCAGATCTTTTAGCCAATGAGGCAATGGATGCAAGGCATTCAGTCGGTGAGTTCTTAATTCCTTGGGAATCAGGTCCAAAAAATCTTTTCGATACCGAGGAGCCTGTAATAACAGCGAGCGAGGAAGACTTCTCTTCGAAAGCCTCACCCCATGATAAGGCTGAAAGCTGTGGTGTACCGTATCGAACAGCAGCGCTTTCTGGTCGTAGCTTCGAAAGAGAGAGCGGCCACTATGAGATATGCATAAAAGAACAGTTTGAGGCTTCTTACGTAATAAGAGGCTATGACGGTCCGCTTCGAAACAATGAGCTGAACGCCTGGGAGGTAGAGGCGAAGATTTCAGGCGAGCAACTTGATTCAATCGGTATTTTGTATGATTTCAAAACCTTAGCCAGTGACCTAAGAGCTATCCTCAATAACTTTAATCAAGGCTGCATCAACGACGTTGAGCCCTTCAATCAGCTCAATCCTACTTCAGAGAATCTTGCTCGGGTCATATATCATGAGTTGGATGCTGTTCTTCCGGAATCAGTTTCTGTTGGTGAGGTTGCGGTTTGGGAAGGTCCATCTGCTCGCGTTTCTTACTCACAATGACGGGAATGTCATTGAGCCTGTGAGCATCAAGGCATTCTACAAACTTTTTTTCAAAAAGAGTTTCTCTGGGTAGAGATTAGCCTTAGTCCGGATTTTTTCTAGTTCCTGCCTGGGTTCATAGACTCCTGAGCAGGTAATATCTGCTCTTGCTTTAATTTGGTAGAGATGAAACCGCTGGATCTCATTGAAAAAATCCGGACTAAGGCTAATCCGTACCCGAAACAGGGTTCCAGAAAATAAAAAAGCCCGCATATGCGGGCTTGGTCATGCTAGAAAAACCTATGCACGTTCGATTTTGCCGGCTTTCATGCATTTTGTGCAGACATTGGCCTGTTTGACCTTACCATTAAGCTTAATGGTAACTTTTTGGACATTAGGACGAAAGACACGATTGCTTACTCGATGTGAGTGGCTAACGTTGCGTCCTGCAACAGGGGATTTACCGCAAATTTCACAAACCTGGGACATTACTATCACTCCATTTACTTATCGGCACGGCGCCGTTCAAGACAAAAGCCTAAACAATATAGCACACATATTCCGTATGCTACAAGGAATATCTGGGACTTTCACGAACTCAGCTCTTCACCCAAAGAGTGAAAGCATTTTTCATGTATTATACCAATTGGGTGGTTTGACTATTCAGTTTTACATATGATGCATGCGGTATACTGAGTGTTCAGATTTCAATCATCACGCCTGAATCCGCACTGTGTGAAAGGATGAACCATGAGTGAACAAATAGCTGGCGATCTTCATGTTGCCAATGAGGTGCTCGCCGATGTAGTTGGAAATGCTGCGATGGAGGCATATGGAATTGTCGGAATGGCAATGCCGAATGCGGCAGATGGCATTGCAAAGCTTCTTCCGAATTCACGCTTGCGCCGTGGCATTGTAATTAGTTCAACAGAAACCGGTGTTCATGTCGATTTGTACGTAATCATCGAGTATGGCACGAATATCAACACGGTATCTCAAAATCTTATCGATAAAGTTACCTTTGTTTTAAAAGAATATGCAAAAGTGCCTCTCGAAGGCGTCGATGTGCATGTTCAAGGAATCAAAGTACGTAAATAATCAGATGGTATCCATTCGTATGCGACAGCGTAAAAAACTTGTCGCCAAGGAGAGTTAAATCCTTATGTCTGAATCATATCCTTTACAAGACATCTTGAATTCTATTGCTGTAGCTAGCAAAACGCTTAGCAGCAAACGTGAAGAAATCAATCGTTTAAACGTGTTTCCTGTACCTGATGGCGATACAGGCACCAACATGTCGCTCACGCTCGAGACTGTAACCGAAAACCTTGCAAATCTTCCTATTGGAATGACCGCAAGTGATGCGCGGAAGGCTATTACAACGGGCGCACTCATGGGAGCCCGCGGAAACTCCGGCGTCATCACTTCTCAAATCTTACGTGGATTCTGCGAGGGAACAGAAGAGTATGACGAGTTTAATGTCGAGTGTTTAGATGGCATGTTTTCGCGTGCTGTTGATGTAGCATTCCAGGCAGTACGAAAGCCCGTTGAGGGCACAATCCTCACGGTGTTGAAGGATTCTGCTGCTGCTGCAAAAAAGGCACGTAAAAAGAAATTCAGCATTGATGAAGCGTTGAGCTCGATTGTAAGCGAGGCATATGCGTCGGTGCAGCGTACTCCTGATCTTCTTCCTGTGCTAAAAGAAAACGATGTCGTTGACGCAGGGGGATATGGTCTCGCCATTATTTTTGATGCATTTGTTTCTGCACTGACAGGAGAAACTGTTCTTGTTGATGAGTTTGCCCTCTCACGTAAATCTGCACCAAAGGTTGAAATCGAGCAGGTAAACGATTGGGCGGGTTCTGAGTATCGATATTGCACAGAATTTTTGGTTGACTCTGACAATCTTAACAAGGAAGAGGCACTTGATTTCCTTGAGACCATGGGAGACAGCGAATTGCTCGTTGGTGAAGTACCCAAGTTTAAGGTTCACGTCCACACGAACACCCCAGACAAAGTTCTTGCGTACATGCTTGAGCGTGGTCAAATTGCAGAGGTATTCATTCATAATATGCAGCTGCAAAGCGAAGAGAGAACAGCATCTCTTGAAGCTGAGGTAGTTAGAGAACACAAGCCAATCGCTATCATCGCGGTCGCTGCTGGTTCGGGAAATGTGAAGATTTTGGAAAGCCTTGGAGTTGATGTTGTTGTCTCTGGTGGGCAAACCATGAATCCTTCTACCAAAGATTTGCTCGATGCTGCCAATCAGTTATCAGCAGATGCGCTCATTATCCTTCCAAATAATTCAAATATTATTATGGCGGCACAAAGCGCTGCTAATCTGTCCTCGATTCCCTGTGGAGTAGTGCCCACAAAAAGTGTGCCACAGGCTTTTGCTGCACTCTTTGAGTTTGATGACACTGCCTCTCTGGATGAGAATATCGAAAGCATGACCGAAGCCTTTGAGGAAGTAAAAACAGGTGAAGTTACCTGGGCAATCAAAAAATCTAAGGATGCCCATGGCAATCCTATTGAAAAAGGTGACTGCATAGGTATTGCTGATGGGTCGATTGAAGCAGTTGCTGATTCGGTTGAAGCAGTTGTTATGAGCCTTTTGGACAACATGGGTGCTGAGGATATTGATACGCTTACTATTCTCGCAGGTGAAGATATGGCTGACGATGAGTTTAATACCTTAGTAGAGCATATCGAAGAAGCGTACCCTGAGCTAGAAACCGATTCTCATCGTGGAGAGCAACCTCTATATCCAATTATATTTTCACTTGAGTAAAACACGAGTTAGCTAGGCGTGAGCAGTTCAGACAAAGAGCAAATGATTGACGGGGCGGTAGGAGATTCGAGTTTCAATCGCCTTGGTTCGACTTTGACTCTTGATGAATCCGTAACCAGAGTTCGACTGGTCTCGCCAGCGCGTGCGCGAACCCTTGCGAAGCTCGGAGTAAAGAGCGTTCGCGATATGCTTAACCATTATCCTAGGCGCTATATTGATATGTCACGTATCGAAACTATTGCAGATGCTTCAATTGGCGAAATGCGTACGATAATCGGGACTATTCATGAGATTAAGCTGAAGCGTCCTAAGCCTCGAATGAATCTAGTTGAAATCGCCTTGACAGACGCTTCGGGCATTTTAATGATTACCTGCTTTAGGCAGCCATGGTTGATGGATACGCTTGCCCAAGGCATGAGAATTGTTGTTTCGGGCAAAGTAGAATTTAACTACGGTTTTAAGCGACTCACTAATCCTTTTATTGAAATCTTAGATGAGAGCTTTGACGCAAGTTCCGGTCTTATAATCCCTGTACATCCTGCAAGCGAGAAGCTTTCCACAGCAATGATTCGTCGTTTGATGCGTAACGCTCTTGATTTGGTGCCAGGTATTTTTGACCCGCTTCCTCTTGCTATAAGAAATCGATATCGTCTCATGTCACGCCAAAACGCCTTATCCTGCATTCACTTTCCTCACCACATGGACGAGGTAACCGAAGCAAGAAGACGTTTGGTGTATGAGGAGGTTTTGCTGCTTGAATTGTTCCTTAAGAGCGAGTCACTTAAGCGCGGACAAGGTAAAACAGCAACCCAGCATACAATCTATGGCCCAAGTATGGTTGCCCTGAAAGAGGCACTTCCTTTCGAGCTTACCGATGAGCAGTTCTCGGCTATAAAAGATATCGAGCGCGCCATGAAGGCAAATAAACCAGCGAACCATATGGTTTTAGGCGATGTAGGTACAGGAAAGACAATCGTAGCTGCTTTCGGCATCGCTGCTGCTAAAGATAGCGGAACACAAGCCATCATGATGGCACCAACAGAGGTGCTTGCACGTCAATATGCCCTCAGTCTCGGAGATTTGTTTAATCAGATTGGAATTAGGTGGGCAGTGCTAACAGGTTCGACTTCTGCATCGGAGCGAGCAGAAATTCTCGAAAACGCACAAACAGCTCACGTCGATGTTCTATTTGGAACTCATGCTCTTCTTGAAGGTGATGTTGTGCTAAAAAACTGTTCACTTGTCATTATTGATGAGCAACATCGTTTTGGCGTGAATCAGCGAGAGAGCTTGTTGGCAAAAGCCGAAGCTCCGGATGCTCTTTACTTAACGGCTACGCCGATTCCACGAAGCCTTGCTCTTGCGATATACGGAGATTTGAGCCTGTCATATATCAAGCAGCGCCCAACGAACAGTGCGGGAAACAAGACAAAAGTGCTTACGAAATCGCAGCGGGGTGTGTCATATGATGCTGCTCTTGCCGCATTATCACGCGGACGACAAGTGTTCGTGATTTGCCCTTTAGTGGGAGAGGATTTCGTCGAGGAAAAGCAGGCAGCGCAAAAGCAAGATATTGAATCCGAAGAAGATCGCTACGAATATGCAAGCGTAAGTATTGAGTCTGACGAAGATTTTTTTGAAGCAAATCTTAAGGCTGCCAAAACAGAAGCTGAGTTTCTCCAAAAGAAAGTGTTTTTCGAATACAAGGTTGATTTGCTGTACGGCAAAATGTCTGGTCAAGAAAAGCAAGAGGTCATGGACCGCTTTAGGAAAGGTGAAACTCAGGTCTTGGTATCCACCACAGTTATCGAGGTTGGTGTGGATGTTCCTAATGCTTCGGTTATTATCATTGAAGATGCCGACAGATTTGGATTATCGCAGCTCCATCAGCTGCGAGGCCGCGTTGGACGAGATGACGAGCCCGGTGAGGTATTTTTGGTGTCGAGCTCTAAGTCGCCCGTAGCCTTGGATCGGCTTTCTGCGATGGAAAAAACCGAAGATGGATTCGAGCTAGCTCAATACGACTTAAGCCTGAGACGTGAGGGAGATATCCTCGGCAATCGTCAGCATGGTGCCTCCTTGCTAAAGCTTGTGAATGTCGTGCGTGACGGCAGCATCATTGAGGCTGCTCACAACGATGCAGCAGATATTCTCGATGTTGACCCTATGCTTTCAAGTGATGAATATAAGCCTTTAGCGCGGGAAATGAGAATTGCCTTTAAAGATATGCAGAAGGTGCAAGGTGGATAAATGAGGATAATTGCAGGTGAATATCGGGGAAGAACCATAAAGGCTTTGTCGGGTCCCACTACTCGTCCAACTACCGATCGAGTACGAGAATCTCTCATGAGTGCTCTCGCAAGTGCACGTGGAGGTTTCGAGGGTGCGGTTGTCTTAGACGCCTTTGCAGGAAGTGGAGCTTTGGGATTAGAGGCACTCAGCAGGGGTGCCCAAAGTGTTACGTTTTACGAACGCGATGCTGCGGCTTGTCGCGTCTTGCGTCAAAACGTTCAGAGCCTTCAAATACCCTCGCGTGCATGCGCCATATTTCAGGGAGACATATTTAAACAGCGTCCTCGTTTTGCGGGGTTTCCTTTTGATTTAGTGTTCTTGGATCCGCCATACAACACCGATGTCAGAGATGTTTTAGACCTTGTTAAGGCTTTGCACGAAAACGGAGTTATAAGTGATCAAGCAATAATCTCATACGAACACGCAAAAAACTCAGATTCTCAGCTTATGCAGGCAATAAATTTATTACAATGTGAACTTGTTTCTCATCGAAGCATAGGAGATACCTCGCTTGATATCCTCCGCATGCTTGATGAGACAGATGAAACTCATGAAAATCGAGACGAAGGAAAGCCACTATGAGACGTGCACTAACTCCGGGTACGTTCGATCCGATTACTGCGGGGCATCTTGATGTCATCACGCGTGCATCACAATTGATGGATGAGGTGGTTGTGGGAGTTGCCGCATCGCCTAAGAAGCAACCCTTATTCAGCTTGGAAGAGCGAGTTGCCCTTGCTCAAGAAGCCACGAGTCATCTTCCTAATGTACGGGTAATGTGTTTTGACTCACTTCTTGTTTCTTTTGCTGAGGAGATAGAGGCATCTATCTTGGTTAAAGGATTGCGCGCCATCACAGATTTTGAATATGAATTTCAGATGACGGCTCTAAACTACCAGCTAAATCAAGCAATAGAAACTTTGTTTATTATGTCGCCACCACAGTATATGTATCTGTCTTCTTCAATCGTGCGAGAGATTGCAAGCATGGGTGGAGAAGTGAGCGGTTTTGTACCACCTTGCGTCAAGGATGCATTCGATAAGAAATACCCCAAAGCGTAGAAATACGTGCTTTTTACAAGAAGCTAAGTATCGTTTATTTCGTGTAGATGTTCGGTTTATGCAGGGTAGTACAGAAATCTTGAACTTCATGCTAGAATAATTCAACGTGTGTGAACACTGATCATACGCTTGAAAACGCAGCATGAAACGTAACAGTCAAGTTGGAAGGATTATCATGGACGAAACAGGAGTACTGGGCTTGGTAGAAGAGCTCTCTATTCTGTTGGAGGACTCAAAGCCTGTTTTCGGAAAGAATAATTTGCGGCAAGTAGATGTAGCCGCTGCTTTTGAGATTATGGATGAAATCCGGGATACGTTCCCAAGTGAATTTTCTCAATCTCGCCAAATCGTACGCGAACGTCAAAGTCTACTCGATGATGCAGAGGCAGAGGCAAATCGCATGATTGATGATGCCCGAAGTCAGGCAATGACAATTGCCAGCGAGCAAGAAATTGTCCGCATTTCGCAACAGCAAGCAGATACGCTTATCGCAGATGCGCGTGAAATCGAACGACAAACTCGTGCAGGTGCTGAAGATTACGCTGACGAGGTCTTTGGGCATGTCGAGCAAAGTCTCGATACCTTATTGGGGAATGTCCGCCGTTGTCGTGACCGCTTGAATGCAAACTCGATGGCAAGCCATTAATTTGGCGCAGGTTGTAATGAGCGATTCGCCTACTATTTGTATACCTGAGGAGCTCTTCGCGTGCGCGGAGAGTTCTTGTTTTGCGGGTACTTACGACCTTGCCACACTTGAGGCTGGACCAGATGAATATCGCTTCGAGAAGCCTCTAACCTGGAGTGTTACGATAACAAATACAGGTGATGCGCTTTTGGTCGATGGTGTTGTTTCGGGTGTCGCGAAAACAGATTGTGCGCGTTGCCTTGACGAGTATCAGGCCGAATATACGGGCGAAGTTCAAGGGTATTTTCTTTTATCAGAAGAAAATGCGGCTCCGGAAGACATGGACGATGATGAGTTCGATGTTTTGCCTGCCAGCAAAGAAATTGATATGAAGCCTTTGCTTGAGGCTGGAATACTCCTCGAGCTTCCTTTGATTCCGTTATGTAAAGAGGATTGCAAAGGCTTATGCAGCACATGCGGAGAAAACCTGAACCAGCGTAAGTGCTCGTGTGATTCGGAAGACACTGATTTTGAGCAGGCAAAAAATCCTTTCTCGGCCTTAAAAGACTATTCTTTCGAATAGTGGAGTAAAGAGGGTGAGCCGTTTGTGGTTCATTTTGAATTAGTTTTCCTTGTGCCTTGCACCCGGTAATTGGCTTTGATAGAATCACGAGTTGCGTGTTTTTATATAACTTACACGAACCATAGGTTCGTTTAGAAAAGGAGTAATCATGGCAGTGCCTAAGCGTAAGACTGGTCGATCACGGACTCACTCTCGTCGGAGTGCTAACTCAACTTTAGCAGCACCCGCTCGTTCGACTTGTCCTCAGTGCGGCGAAGTGAAGCTTCCTCATCGCATTTGCCCCAACTGTGGATACTACAAAAATCGCGAAATCCTCGAGACCGAATAGCACGTTTCGCGCTCGAGGGTATTCGCTGAATGAAGCTCCTTAGGCTGCCTTGAAAACCAGGCATTCTTGGGAGCTTCGTTTTGTTTTTGCAAACGAAACGGAGGAAACATGGCTGATAACATTATCCTTACGGTTGATGTCTTAGGCGGAGACGATGCACCGGAAGTTGTACTTGAGGGTGTGTCTTTGGCTCTGTCAGAAGATCCCAAACTAGAAATTATCTTGTGTGGCCCTGCTGAGATAGTAGAGCCTTTTGCTGCACGTCAAGAGCGGTGCGTCGCACAAGTGTGTACTGAGTTCATTTCTATGGACGAGCACCCCGCAGAAGCAGTCAGAAAGAAGAAGGATTCATCCATCGTAGTTGGATGCCGTTTGGTTAAAGAAGGCAAAGCGCAAGGTTTTTTCTCTGCAGGCTCAACAGGCGCTTGCTTGGCTGCGGGTACCTTGGTCATGGGACGCATTAAGGGCGTTTCACGTCCTGCGCTGTGTACGGTTATTCCTTCGCCGGTACGACCAGTTGTTATGTGTGATGTGGGAGCAAATGCAGACTGTAAACCGGAATATCTTGTTCAGTTTGCTGAAATGGCCACAATTTATGCCGAGAAAGTAATAGGCATCGAAAAACCCCAAGCCGCTTTGCTCAATATTGGTGAAGAGGATACGAAGGGGTCGGTTTTTACTCAAGAGGCTTTTGCTCTTATGAAAGATCGCGTGACAAATTTTGCGGGCAATGCCGAGGGTAACGACATACTCGCAGCTAAATTTGATGTATTCGTTACCGATGGTTTTACGGGCAACGTGTGTCTAAAAACTATTGAGGGCACATCTAAAGTTTTATTCAAAACACTTAAAGAGGTCTTTTACTCTTCAACTCTTACCAAGCTAGGCGCTCTTACTATTAAGGGAGGCTTGCAGGATTTGATGAAACAAGTTAGTGCAGATACCTACGGCGGAGCTCCTTTACTCGGAGTTAAGGGCGCTTGCATTGTGGGGCATGGATCTTCAAATCCAACAGCTATCAAAAATGGTATACATACCACTGCGCTTACGGTCCGAATGAACGTTTCGGGATTAATCACTGAACTCGTGACCTAAGTTAAGAAATTGAAGTAAAATATCGAAAACCACCAAATAGGGCTTAAATATGACACCTACTGAAGAATATCGAAATAAACTTAATCGAGCTCAAGAAATCCTCGATTATACGTTTGAAGACGAAGAACTCTTGTTAGCGGCAATCACGCATCCGTCGGCTACTGAGGGAAAGTCGGTGACGCATTCTTACGAGCGTTTAGAGTTTCTAGGCGATAGCATTCTAGGAGCCATCGTTGCTGAAGAAGCTTATGCTCGTTTTCCTGAGCTTGACGAGGGTGGTTTAACGCGTATTAAGGTTGCGCTCGTTTCGGGTTCAAGCCTCTCTGAGTCAGCTGCAGAGCTTAATTTTGAGGATATAATAATTTTCGGGTCTTCGGAGACGGGCACTGGAAAACGCGGGCTTCATTCCGCACTTGAAAACGTATATGAGGCAATTGTTGCCGCATTGTTCTTAGATGGAGGAATCGAGGTCGCCGAAAGCTTTATCGACCGAACTTTGATACCACGCATGAGCCATACCATGGCCAAGGAGCCAGAGAATCCGAAGAGTGCTCTTCAGGAAAAACTTCAGGAAGATGGCATTACGCCTACGTATAAGCTCGTTGAAACACAGGGGCCTCCTCACGATAGAACTTTTGTTGCCCAGGTTTTTGCAGGTATGCAAGGGCTTGCGCGAGGGCAGGGGCGCACAAAAAAGGAAGCTGAAAGCAAAGCTGCGCAGAGCGCACTTGCGAGTCTGAGCGATTTTTTTGCTCCAACGCCTGAGCAGGCACGTAAAGCTCAGGCAAAGGCTGATCGCGAGGCAGCATTAAAGGCCGATAGAGAAGCAGTAAAGGCAGAAAAAGCTGCAGTATTAGCTGCCGAAAAGGCACAAAAAGCAGCAATGAAAGCTGAAGAAAAGGCTCGTCGTCAGCGCGAGCGGGAAAACGCTCGTCAGGCTAAACAAAAGAAGCAAGGATAGTACGTGTACCTCAAGTCACTCATCTTGAAAGGATTCAAGTCTTTCGCTGATCGCTCTACGCTCGAATTTGAGCCGGGGCTTGCTGCGGTTGTTGGGCCAAATGGTTCAGGTAAATCTAATATCTCAGATGCGGTGTTGTGGGTTTTGGGGGAGCGTAACGCCAAAAACTTGCGTGGACAAGCAATGGAAGATGTCATATTTTCAGGCTCATCAGCACGAAAGCCTGTTGGTATTGCTGAGGTTGAGCTAGTTCTTAATAATAGCGATCACACTCTTCCGGTCGATTTCGATGAGGTTTCCATAGCTCGCAGAATGTATCGTAACGGTGAAAGTGAATATCTTATTAACGGTGCTATTGTTCGACGCCTTGATGTTCTCGACATCCTTCACGATTCTGGCCTTGGTACGGGAACACATTCAATTATTTCGCAGGGTAGCCTCGATACCATACTTCAGTCTAAACCTGAAGACAGGCGTGCTCTTATCGAGGAAGCAGCTGGAGTTCTCAAACATAAGCAACGCAAGCAAAAAAGCGAAAGAAAGCTCAGTCAGATGGATGCTCATTTGACGCGCGTACAAGATATTACCAACGAAGTAGAGCGTCAGCTCAAGCCGCTCGAGCGGAAAGCAAAAAGAGCCCAAGCATATCAGGGGCTTGCTGATGAGCTTGCTCAATTAAATCTTTCTTTGGCGGTAGATGAGCTTCGACTTATCAAAGACAAATGGAGCAAGTCGGTTGAATTAGAAAAAAGCCTGAGCAACCAGCTTAAAGAAATTAATCTCAAAATAGAAGTTGTAGATCAAGAGATGCAGCAACTTCAAGAAGAGGTGCAAGAGCGCAATGTCAATGCAAACGACATAGCAAAAGATTCTAGGCGCGCTCAGGCAATCTTGGAGCGTCTCGACTCGACGAGTCTGCTTGTTCTCGAAAAGGAAAGAAGCGCAATAAACTATCAAACTGAGATACGACTAACGCTCGAAGAGAACGCAGCGAAAAGCAAAGCTGCAGCAAGCAGGATAAAGCAGAATGCAGATCAGGCAGACGAGGTAGTTACGGAGCGAGAAGAAGCTCAAAAAAGACTTGATGAACTCGAGCTTGAGCAGCAAAAACTTTCTCAGGCAAGTTCTGATCTTGATACCTCGCTAGATACCCTTGGGCGAAAAGAACAAGAGCTTCGACGTGAAATCGAAGTGGTATCTGCCGCAAAAACAAAAAATCTCGAAACACTCTCAAGCTCTCGTGCTCACGAGAAGCTTATAGCAAGTCATCGAGTAGAGCTGGAGTCTCGATTAAGCCAAGCTCGTAACGATGTGGAAAAAAGCCAATTGCAGTGTAGCGAACTCGAAACTCGTTTTGAAAAGCTTCAGGCAGAAGAAAAAGAGGCCCGACTTGCAGTTTCTGAGTGCTTTACTCGTCGTGAGAGCACTCGAACAGCTTACGAGCAGCTTCGAGATGAATCTAGCTCAAGTGCTGCTGAGATTAAAGGGCTTGAAGAGATGGAGCGCTTAAGCGAGACAAGTTCTCCGGCGCTTTCCTGGTTGCTTGAGCATAAAGAAGAATTCGATAAAGAGATAACCTTTCTCTCTCACGTTGTTCAGGCACCACAAGAGCTCGATGCTTTGGTTGAGAGCTTGTTAGGAGTCGATCTAAACGCGCTTATTGTGAGTGACATCGCTCATGCAAACGCTATTGCTGAAGCGCTGTGCGCTCGCGATGATTCCGGGGAAGTCGTTTTACTGTCACGCATGCAAAAAGCACATAGGATATCTGATCAAACGAAATACTCAGGCCTTGGGGTATCTTTGATTTCTCAGCTCAGTTTTGAAGAGCAGTACCGTGATGTGGTTGAATCGGTTTTGGGAGATGTATATATTTGTCACTCTATTCAGGATGCCCTGCAGGCGCATGCGCAGAGTTCTGGAGATACACGTTTTGCTACGCGCGAAGGCTTTCTTATTTGGGGTAACTCTAAAATAAGCATGAGTTTTAACCGGTCAAATGATGAGGGTGTTCTAGCAAGGCATCGTCGTCTTGAAGAGCTCAGAAACACGCTTGCCCAGCAAAAACAAAAATTGGCATCTTATGAAAGTTTGCAGGAAGAAAATGACAAAGAGCTTAGCGCAGCTCAAAGTAAAAGTCTTCAATGCGCGCAAGAATCTGCCCAAATGCAAGGTTCATTGCATGCTGCAAAAGAGGAATATAAGCGTGCTAACGAGAAACTTGATGCCCTAAAGCATGAACTTGACGATTTGGAGCTTCAGGAAAATGAGGCAAAGAGAGTACTCGAACAAGCTCAGCCAGAATCTGTAGAACTGGAAAACAGGTTAGCTAATCTGGTGGAACAGCTTGAGCATACAAAAACAGCTATACAAAATAATACCTTTGAGCTTAAGCCTTTGCGCGAGCGTAAAAACGCTCTCAATGAGCAGCTTTCGTCGATACGCCTACAGGTTGCTACCTTGCGTGAGCGCGAAAACTACGCTAAAAGAATGCTTGAATCGGCGCAAAACGAAGAAGCATCTTTGGTAAAAGAGCGAAAGACCTCTCTTGATGTCCTAGTTCGAAAAGGCTTGGTAAAGAAAAGAGTAACACCTCTTCTCGCGGTGCTTGAAAAGCTTTCATCTTCTATCAAAGCTACCTCAGAGGAACTTGAAAAAGGTGCTCTTCAGGCGCAGGATTCTACAAGCGGATTGAACGCTTCAATGCAAGATGCTCGCCAGCGCTCACGCAAAGCACATGACGAGGCAAACAGGATTAACGATGTATTGTCTGAGGCAAGAGTGGAAAAGGGTCGCCTAGAGCTACAGGTAGAATCTGCAGTTAAAAGTATTGTGCATGAGTGCAACACGCCTCTTGAAACGGCACTCGCCCTTCCAGAGCTTGAAGATAGAAAAACTGTTGAGGAGAATGCCTTTAAGCTTCGCAGGAAAATTGCAAATATGGGCACAATTAACCCTGACGCAGCTTTCGAATATGAAGAACTCAAAACACGCTATAACTATCTTGCTACCCAGCTGGAAGACATGCGTTATGCGCGTCGCGCTCTTTCAAAAATCATACGAGTTATCGATACTCGCATGAAGGGTGCGTTCGTTGAAACCTTCGAGCAGGTAAACGAAAACTTTAAAGAAATATTTGCTGTACTCTTCCCAGGTGGATCAGCTGAGCTGTTGTTGTCCGATGTCGATGACCTTGAAACTACTGGTGTTGAGGTAACGGCGCAGCCTCGGGGAAAACGCATTACCAAGATGATGCTTATGAGCGGTGGAGAGAAATCTCTCACAGCACTCGCTCTCTTGTTTGCTGTTTATCGCATACGCGCTACGCCATTTTATATTCTCGATGAGGTCGAGGCAGCACTTGACGATTCCAATTTGCGACGCTTGTGTTCGTATTTCGTTTCGCTGCGAGACTCAACACAGCTTATACTCATTACCCATCAACGACGTACCATGGAGATAGCTGACGTCTTGTATGGGGTATCAATGCAGGCAGATGGTGTGACGCGCGTCGTTGGTCAGAAGCTTGATCAAGCACTTAAGCAAAGCGAGGGATAATACATGGGTTTTTTCGATCGTATTAGCGAAGGACTTAGTCGGTCACGTGAAAAGTTTAAGGAGCAAATGAATGTCTTGCTCGATCGTGGACCTGATCTTGATGAAGAGTTTTGGGAGGGCCTCGAGGAGGCGTTAATCCTGAGTGATATTGGCGCTCCTGCGGCTTACGAGATTGTTGAGAACCTTCGCGATACCGCGACGCGTAAAGCCCTTCCTGATGCGTATGCGGTTCTCGATTTACTCTACGATCACATAGCAGAAACCTTTACGGTTGCTGAAGAGAACATCTTCGATCTGCCCGAAGTTCTTGTCTTATTTGTGGGAGTCAATGGATCTGGCAAAACAACCACTGTGGGCAAAATTGCATTTGAAGCTACAGAAAATGGTCGTAAGGTCATACTGGGTAGTGCCGACACGTTTCGCGCAGCAGCAATCGAGCAACTTGAGGTATGGGCAAGGCGTGCTCAGGTTGAGATAGTCACACGCGAGCGAGGGAGTGACCCCGCAAGTGTGTGCTATGACACTATCGAAAAGGGTGAAGCATCTAATTCCGATATGATTCTCATCGATACAGCTGGTCGACTACATACCTCCGATGACCTAATGCGCGAACTTGAAAAAGTTGTAAACGTCGTTAGAAAACGCTCGTCAATACCTGTAAAGACAGTCTTAGTGATTGATGCAACAACGGGTCAAAATGGTTTGCAGCAGGCGCGAGAGTTTAATCGAGCACTTAGTCTCGACGGCCTTATTGTCACAAAGTTGGATGGAACGGCAAAAGGCGGAATTGCATTAGCTATTTCTCATGAACTCGCACTCCCCATTTACAAGATTGGGGTAGGCGAATCTAAAGAAGATTTGCGAGATTTTGAGCCCCTAGATTTCGCCCGTGCGCTTATCGGGGATTTCGGCAAATAAGGCGCATTAGCCAGTAAAATAACACCAGTATTGCTCATTCGTTTCAGTGTTAGGAAGCATATATGTTTGAGAATCTTTCCGAACGACTTCAAAATATTTTCTCGGGGCTAAAAGGAAAAGGCAAGCTCACCGAGGATGATATCAATCAGGCAATGAGAGAAATTCGCCTTGCTCTCCTTGAAGCCGATGTCAATTTCAAGGTTGTTAAAACCTTTATTGCAAAGACTAAAGAACGCTGTCTAGATGCAGAGATTCTTGATTCATTAACTCCGGCTCAAAATGTAATCAAGATTGTTCTTGATGAATTAACGGAGTTACTTGGCCGCAGCGATTCAAAGCTTGTATTGGGAAGTCGTATCCCTAACGTCATCATGTTGGTCGGACTTCAAGGCTCGGGTAAAACTACTGCCGCAGCTAAGTTGGCTTATCGCTTGAAAGAAGAGAAACATAATCCCTTGCTCGTTGCCTGTGACGTCTATCGTCCCGCAGCGGCTGATCAGCTTCAAACTCTTGGCGATGAAATAGGCGTTCGAGTATATCGTGGTGAGGGAAAAGATCCTGTCAAGATAGCTGAAGAGGGAGTCCAAGATGCTATCGATAATTTGCGTGATGTTGTAATCATCGACACCGCGGGACGTCTTCATGTTGATGAAGAGATGATGTCGGAAGCTGAAAATATCAAGAAATCTCTCAGCCCTGATCAGATTCTTATGGTTGTAGATGCCATGACAGGTCAAGATGTTGTCAATGTGGCTTCTGCCTTCGCAGAGCGCGTTGATTTTGATGGGGTCATCATGTCGAAGATGGATGGTGATGCTCGAGGAGGTGGAGCTCTATCCATTAAGCAAATTACCGATAAACCGATTAAATTTATTTCCTCAGGCGAGAAGCCGGATTCTTTGGAGGAATTTCATCCAGACAGAATGGCTAAGAGAATTCTTGGTATGGGTGATGTGGTTAGCCTCATTGAAAGCGCTGCTAAAATGCAGGAGGACGAATTTGAGGCTGAGCAAACAGAACGCATCATGCGCTCGCAAATCAATCTGAATGATTTTATTGATATGAATCGTCGAATTCGGAAGATGGGCGGTGTCTCGAAATTGGTAGCTGCTCTTCCTGGCGGAGATAAGGCCATGTCTCAAGGTCAAGTAAACGAGAAAGCTCTTGATCAGCTTGAGGTAATTATCAATTCAATGACAATAGAAGAACGTGAGAAGCCCGATCTTCTTAATGGTAGTCGCAGAGCACGAATTGCGGCGGGCGCAGGCGTAAGTGTTGCTGACGTAAATCAATTGATGAAGCGCTTTAACGAAAGCCGCAAGATGATGAAACAATTCACCGCTTCCCAAGAGCAGCAAGGTGGGAAAAAAGGGAAAAAGGGAAAAAAGAAAAAACGTCGCGGTGGTTCTTTGCCCGGAATGGGTGGCATGAGTCCATCAGATATGCGTAAGCTGCAGAATATGATTAATGAAATAGAGTAGGTGGGGAAGTATAACTTCAATGATAGAGGTCAGACCTTATATCCTATCTGACATCGAGCAGATGATTACTGTTTGGAATGAAGTCGTACATGCTGGCAATGCCTTCCCTCAAGAAACTTCCTTAAGCAACGAATCCGCAAACCTCTTTTTTGAGGAGCAAAGTCTATGCGCTGTTGCAGTTGAGGAAGGTGTGGTATTAGGTCTCTATATTCTTCATCCAAATAATATTGGACGATGTTCGCATATCGCAAACGCAAGTTACGCGGTTTCATCGGCGTCTCGCGGGAAGCGTATTGGGCGCTCACTCGTTATAGATTCACTTAATCGCTGCCAGCAGCTTGGGTTTAAGGGTTTGCAGTTCAATGCTGTCGTTGATTCGAACCTAGCAGCGCGTGCTCTGTACGAAGATTTAGGGTTTACTCATATAGGCTGTGTCCCGCAGGGTTTTTTGATGAAAGATGGTAGTTACGAAGATACTCATATCTATTTTCACGCCACAGACGCTTAAGACTCGACTGTTTTTGTGGTTTGCTTGCATGTTACTCGTTTTCATCATATTATGATTAATCGTGTTTTAACGGGCTAAGAAGCCCGAAAGATTAACGTTACAAAGGAGCTCAACTTCATGGCTGTAAAGATTCGTCTCGCCCGTCACGGCGCTAAAAAGGCACCATATTATCGCGTAGTTGTTGCAGATGCACGTTCACCTCGCGATGGAAAATTTATCGAAGAAGTGGGTCGTTACAATCCATGTGTCGATCCTTCAATGATTAAACTTGATCTCGAAAAGGTTGATAAATGGATCGGCAATGGCGCACAGCCAACCGAAACCGTTGAACGCCTCATTGAGACGGCGCGTAAGGAAGCATAATATGGCTGACGAGACGGTTGATATCGTCGGTTTGATTACCACTATCGTCGAGCCCTTAATCGAGTTCAAAGATGAGCTAGAAATTTCTTCGAGTGAAGCAAGCGATGGTAGCTTACTGGTAGAGATTAGGGTGCATGAAGATGATGCGGGAAAGGTCATTGGACGCCAGGGTCGCGTAATCAAAGCGGTACGTACTTTATCGCGTGCTGCTGGCTCTCGTGTGGGAACACACGTCGAGGTGGAGCTCATCGATTAATGACTAACTGGGTGCGCATTGCCGAGATAGTTAAGACTAAAACATTAGAAGGCGAACTTATAGTGCGAAGCGCTATAGGTTCTTCTTTTATTCTGCGCACCGGAGACGAGGTGTACTTTGTTCCTCCAAGGATTGGTTTTCCTCGCAGCGGAGTTGTTACTTCGATTAATAGGCATAAAGCTGAAAGCTTTGTTGTGAAATTTGATAGCGTGCCTGACATCGATACTGCTGAAGCTCTTATCGGATGTTCTGTTCTTGTGTCCAGAGCCATCTTTGAAGAGGGCGAGGATTATACCGAGTTTGACTTGCTAGACTGTCGTGTAATAGATGATAGACACGGAGATCTTGGTCTTGTTGTTGAAGTGCTTGAGGGGAAAGCTCAAGTGCTCTTGCGGGTGGAAGGCTCCTTAGGGCAGCTTCTCATTCCGAAGGTGCCTGAAATCGTCTATGATGAGGATTTAGAAGCTCGAATGCTTAGCACGCGCATTCCGAAAGGTCTTGTTGACCTCGCGGTAAACGCTCATTCCTCGAAGTAATATATAGGCAGGTGGGTTGGTACATGAGAATTGAAACTCTCTCAACGTTTCCGGAAATGTTTGATTCCGTTATGGGAAGCTCAATGATGCGTATTGCTCAAGAAAAATCACTTCTCAATTTTCGCGCTCACGATCTAAGGAACTGGACTCATGATAGGCATCGGACTACTGATGATGACCCTTACGGTGGTGGGCAAGGGCTTGTCATGAAGTGCGAGCCGATATTTGAGGCTTGTGATGAGCTCTTTTCTAAAGACGAGTCAGCTAAGCCCTACGTTATATTCTTGAGCCCCGCAGGACGACCCTTCAATGATGCTGTTGCAAACGAACTCGTAAATCAAGAAAGACTTCTGTTTGTATGCGGGCATTACGAAGGTATTGACGAGAGAGCCTATACCCTTGCTGATGATGTTATTTCGCTCGGCGATTATGTGCTTACCGGTGGCGAATTGGCATCTATGGTCATTATCGATGCAGTTGTTAGAAAAATCCCTGGTGTATTAGGTGATAATCAAAGTGCAGAAGATGAAAGCTTTGTTGAAGGGCTTCTCGAATACCCCCAATATACGCGTCCAGCTCGCTTTAGAGATATGGATGTGCCTGAGGTTTTGTTGAGTGGGAATCATGCAGCCATAAAGCGATGGCGGCACGAACAAAGTCTTTTACGAACAAAAGAATTACGACCCGATCTTCTTGAGTCTGCACCGCTCACAGATCAAGATTATGATTTTTTGAATTCTTTATTGTCAACACAGTCAAAAAGCGACGAAGCGTTATCATAATGTGCAGGAATATTCAGGCATTGCGCGCGTGCATCCTGAATGGAAAGGAATCATTTCAATGGATGCTGGCAATCATGCCGACCAACAAGGCTCGGGTTTTACACGTAGTATAATTGGCCTTGTTATTGCGGTAGCCTTAATATTTGGATTTGCGTTTGTATTGCGCGAATACGTCGTTCAGGGATATTCGATTCCTTCAGGCTCAATGGAGTCAACAATTATGACCGGTGATACGGTATTCTCCGAGCAAGTAAGTTACTTTGTTCGCGATATTGAGCGCGGCGACATAATCACTTTTAAAGATCCAGAAATTGCGGGACGGGTGCTCATAAAGCGCGTTATCGCAACCGGAGGACAGACTGTAGATATTCATGACGGTCTCGTCTATATCGATGATCTTCCCTTATCAGAGCCTTATGTCAAAGGTAAGGCTTCAGAGCCGCTCAGACATACACTCGATGATATATCCTATCCCTATGTCGTTCCTGAGGGATATGTGTGGGTGATGGGAGACAACAGAACAAACTCTCAAGACTCACGTTATTTTGGTGCGATTCCCGAAGAAGATGTCTACGGGCGCGCATTCATGGTTTATTGGCCGCTTAACCATTTCGGTATATTGGAATAATCACTACGAGGAGAACAATGTCATCCGTCAACGAGCTAGGTGCACAAAGCGCCAAGTCGGATTTGGTTCCGACTTTTCAAGATGTGATCATGTGCCTGCAGCAGTATTGGGCAGATCAAGGCTGCGTTATTTTACAGCCTTACGACAACGAGGTTGGAGCTGCTACCAATGCTCCTGCCACAACACTTCGTTCTTTGGGGCCTGGAACTTGGCGAACCGCCTATGTTCAGGGATGTCGTCGCCCCACTGATGGCCGCTACGGAGAAAACCCTAATCGTCTTCAGCACTATTATCAGTTCCAGGTGCTTATTAAGCCTTCCCCTGATAACATTCAGGATCTCTACCTGGGCTCTTTGCGTGCTATTGGTATTGATGTTGACAAGCACGATGTCCGTTTTGTTGAAGACGACTGGGAAAGCCCAACCTTAGGGGCTTGGGGTCTTGGTTGGGAGGTCTGGATAGATGGCATGGAGGTTACTCAGTTTACCTACTTTCAGCAAGTTGGTGGATTTGAATGTAGCCCGGTACCCGTTGAATTAGCTTACGGACTTGAGCGCCTCACTATGTATATCCAGGGTGTTGATTCAATTTATGACATCGTGTGGTCACGCGGTAGTGACGGAGTGGTGTTTACCTACGGGGATGTATTTTTAGAAAACGAGAAAGAGTACTCTGCCTATAACTTTGAGCACGCAGACACAAATTTTCTCTTTCGAGAGTTTGCTGACCGCGAAGCAGAGTGTAAAAAAGTACTTGCAGCAGGACTTCCTCTTCCTGCATACGATGCGGTTCTTAAATGCTGCCACACCTTTAATTTACTCGATGCTCGCGGCGTCATTTCTGCTACAGAGCGCATGGCCTATATTCTTCGCGTCAGAACCCTTGCAAAAGGCTGCTGTGCGGCATACTTGAAATATGTCGTCGGACAAGATATTCCAGACGAAATGTTGATAGGGGAGCCTTCCTTAGGTGAATCCGCTGATGGGAAGCAGGTGTAGCATGAACAATTCTGCAACTCTAGCTTTCGAAATTGGTACTGAAGAGATTCCAGCATTTGATTTGTCTGCTGCAACAAAGCAGCTTGAAACCCTTGTGCCGAAGCTCTTCGATGCCCAACGAATAGTATGCGCTGATGTGAAGGTATTCTCTTCTCCACGTCGCTTAATAGTTTTGGTTGAGGGAGTGCCTGCGCAAACAGAGGCTCTTACGGAGTCTCACAAAGGACCTTCAGCTAAAATCGCTTTTGACGACGAGGGCAATCCCACAAAGGCAGCTGAAGGTTTCGCACGCGGTAAAGGCCTAGGTGTAGAAAATCTTGAACGACGCGAGATTGATGGTGTCGAATATGTTTTTGCGGAGACTACTATTGAGTCTCAGCCGGTCGCGAGCTTGTTACCACAGGTTCTTGAAAGTCTCATTGAGTCCATCTCATGGCCTAAGTCTATGAAGTGGAATACTCGCAGCGAGTTGTTTTCGCGTCCAGTTCGCTGGCTTCTCGCTCTTCTCGACGATCGGGTAATACCAGTTAGCTATGCAGGTCTAGAAGCCGGTAATCTTACATACGGACATCGTTTTTTGGCTCCTGGCACTCATGAAGTAAAAAGTGCCTCTTCGCTGCTTACTGTTCTAAATGACGCTTTTGTTATCCCAAGCCAAGAGGCTCGCGAGCATCTTATTCGCGATGGAATTGCAGTCATCGAGAAACAAACTAACACCAGAGTTGAACTTCCTGAAAAAACTCTTACCGAAGTTATCAACTTAACAGAGTATCCAACACCGATTGTCGGTGTCTTTGATCAGGAGTTTCTCAAAGTACCAGAAGAGATAATCGTTGATGCAATGTTGGTACATCAACGCTATTTCCCGCTCTATGACCAAGAGGGAAAGCTGGTAAATAAGTTCGTCGCTGTTTCAAATGGCGATCCTGCGCATTCGGATATCATCATCGATGGTAACGAGCGTGTTGTGAGACCTCGTCTTTCTGATGCAAAGTTTTTTTACGAGGAAGATTTAAAGCGTCCTCTAGAATCGTATGTCGAGCGTCTTGATGAGGTGGTTTTCCAGGAAACACTCGGCACAATGAAGGCTAAAACTGAAAGAATAGTAACTCTTGCAGATGAGCTTGCAGCAGATGCCAATCTTTCTGCGGAAGAGGCAAAGCAAACTCACAGGGCAGCCTATTTGTGTAAAGCGGATCTTGTAACTAATGCAGTGGTCGAGTTTACTTCAGTCCAAGGCATTATGGGGTCGTATTATGCCCGTGCTGCAGGGGAGTCGGATCAGGTATCAGAGGCAATTGCGCAACACTATCGCCCTCGTTTTGCAAACGATGATTCACCGTCTACGGTTGTAGGGCGCTTGGTTGCTTATGCTGATAAGCTTGATACCATTTGCGGTCTCTTCTCAATCGGGCAGGCACCAACGGGATCCTCAGACCCCTTTGCGCTACGTCGAAACGCAATTGGCATTATTAAGATGCTTGATGAGGGGCTCCCAATATCTTTAATGAAAGCTATTCGTGTTTCTTTGGATACCTTTAGTCATGATGGCTATGACAGCGAGCTCGTATGTAACGAAATCACTGAGTTTTTCTTGACACGCACAAAGGTAATACTACGTGATAGAGGTTTTTCTGGTGATGTGATTGATGCGGTCTTGGCAGGTGGTGTAACCGAGCCAGCAGAAATTATTTCAAGAACTCAAGCCTTAAGTCAGGCACGTGAGGATATGCGTGAAGTAATGGATGATCTTGCGACTGCATATGCACGTGCGAATAATCTTCGTGATGAATCTCTTTCGATAAGTGTTGACGAAAGTCTTATGGGTGATTCTGAGCAAATTTTGTATCAGGCAATTAATCATGCGAGCAAGCAGGTAGAGCAAAGTCTTTCTCGCGATGATTATGCGCAAGCGCTTCGTGATCTTGCAAAGTTACGCACTCCGATAGACAGCTTTTTTGAAGAGATTATGGTTATGGATGAAAATCCTACAATCAAGGACAACCGTTTGAAGCTCTTGAACTGTTTCGTTGCTGTATTTGGACAGGTTGCCGATTTCGGGAAAATGGCAAAGACAGGAAAATAGCCTGATGAATGCTTCCATTGACCAAGGAACAACTGTTCCGGAATTACCTACCATTCACATCATTAGTGATTCGGTCGGCTTGACGGGGCAGGCTGTGGCCCGTGCAGCTGCTAGTCAGTTTGGCGAAACTAATCCACGCATAGAGCTTATGCCAAAAGTGAACAGCATCGAAGAGATAACGAAGTATCTTAACGAGCACTCAGCTCTCCATAAAAATGTATTGGGAGACGAACGACTCTTAGTGTTTTACACGCTTGTAAATCGAGATATGCGAGAAAGTTTTCAGGCATATACAAAGAACAATCCTCATATTACTGCTGTTGATTTAATGAGCTCGCCTGTCGATGCAATTGCGTCGTTTAGCGGGCTCGAGCCATCAACGAAGCCGGGCGAGCTCCATGTTGCAAATCGCAGTTACTTTAATCGTATTGAAGCTATTGAATTTACCATCGCTCATGATGACGGGAGAAACCCCGGCGATTTGACGTCTGCCGACATCGTGTTAATAGGTGTTTCGCGCTCTTCAAAAACTCCTCTTTCTATTTATCTAGCTCAAGAAGGGTTTAAGGTGGCAAACGTTCCGCTTGATTTGCAGACCGATCCACCCAAAGAGCTCTTTACTGTTGACCCTACCTGCTTGTTTGGATTGATGATATCTGCAGAAACTCTCATTGGTATACGCAAACGCCGTTTAGGTGCCGCTGGCTTCGTTGCTTTGCAGTATGCTGATCCCGAACATGTTTATAGAGACCTCGAGCAGGCGCATGCACTTATGCGCAAACTTGGCTGTATCGTTGTCCACACCGATAATCGTGCCGTTGAGGAGACTGCTCAAGAGATTTTACGCTATTATGAATTGGCTCATCCTCGAGACCCATTTCGGGGATTTGCTAGTCCTGAATAGATACTTAAAAGCGCGTTTTAAGGAGAATAAGGTGACCGATGGTGTGAAACGTGTGTTTGCATTCGGGAAAGATGCAAACGGCAACAATGTAACAGAAGGCAATGCCCAGATGAAAGCTATCCTTGGCGGCAAGGGTGCTAATCTTGCCGAGATGGCTAATCTCGAGCTGCCGGTTCCTCCGGGATTTACAATCTCGTGTCAGACCTGTATGGAGTATGCAAACGCTGATAATCAGTGGCCAGAAGGTGTACTCGATACGATTCAAGAGTATCGTGAAGATCTTGAAGCTCGCATGGGTAAGAAGATTGGCGATTCCGAAGATCCATTGCTCGTCTCTGTGCGAAGTGGCGCGCCTATGAGTATGCCTGGAATGATGGATACTGTTTTAAATCTTGGTCTGAATGATGAGTCAATTAATGGTTTGATTAAGCAGACAGACAATGCTCGCTTTGCTTGGGATTCGTATCGTCGCTTCATTCAGATGTTTTCAAATGTTGTAATGGATGTCGAAGGTGATTTATTCGAGAATGCCATTACCGCGATGAAGAATCGTAAAGGCGTAAAAAGCGATACCGATTTAAGTGCTGATGATTTGCAAGAACTCGTTGTTGAGTATAAAAAGATATTTTCCGATAGCGTTTCTTCCGACGAATATCCTGATTTGGTTGTTAATGGTGTTGTGCTTTTCCCACAAGATCCTAGCATGCAGCTCCAGCTGGCCATCGAGGCAGTATTCGGAAGTTGGAACAACCCTCGCGCAACTTTGTATCGTAAGCAAAACAAGATTGCTGATGATTTAGGAACTGCCGTTAACGTGCAGTCGATGGTGTTTGGCAATAAGGGCAACACTTCAGCTACGGGTGTAGCTTTTACGCGTAATCCTGCAAACGGTGTAAAAGAATTTTATGGCGACTACTTAGTAAATGCGCAAGGCGAAGACGTTGTTGCCGGAATTCGCAATACTAGTCCTATCGCGGAGCTTAAGCATGTCGAGGGTCTTGAAGAGGCTGGTCGTGAGCTTGAGGGTGTGTTTGAAATCCTCGAGAATCATTTCCGTGATATGTGTGACATCGAATTTACTATTGAGCAGGGTAAACTATGGATGCTGCAAACGCGTGCTGGAAAGCGCACGGCAGCAGCTGCTCTTCACATCGCTATTGAGATGGAAAAAGAAGGATTAATCTCCAAAAAAGAAGCTGTTATGCGTGTTGATGCAGATCAGCTCGATCAATTGCTGCATCCTCAGTTTGATAAGGATGCAAGCTACGACGTTGTCATCCGAGGATTAAACGCAAGCCCAGGAGCAGCAGTGGGCGAGGCAGTCTTTTCTGCTGAAGATGCTGTTGCTGCGGTAGAGGCTGGACGTAAGTGCGTTCTTGTTCGCTGGGAGACCAACCCTGATGACCTTGCTGGGATGATTGCAGCAGAAGGTATCCTTACATCTCATGGTGGAAAAACTTCTCATGCAGCTGTTATTGCGCGTGGAATGGGCGCCCCCTGTGTATGTGGTGCAGAAAAACTCAAAATTAATGCTGAAAACAAACAGGCTCGAATTGAGGGCACCGATATCGTTATCAACGAGGGCGATATGATTTCGCTCGACGGCACTACGGGATCGGTTGTGCTCGGGGCAGTTGAACTAGTGTTGCCAGAGCTTACGGGTGATCTCGATACTATCTTGGAGTGGGCTGATGAATTCCGCACCATGGGAGTACGCGCGAATGCTGATAATCCTGAAGATGCTGAGCTAGCTCGTTCTTTTGGTGCTTCTGGTATTGGACTGTGCCGAACCGAGCATATGTTCCTTGGTGATCGCAAATCAATTATTCAGTCATTTATTCTCAACGACGAGCCTTCTGTGCGCGAGAAAGCACTCGATGATTTATTGAGTGCACAAACAGGAGATTTCTTGGGCATGCTCAAGGCTATGAACGATTTACCTGTTGTTATACGTCTCCTCGATCCTCCTCTGCACGAGTTCCTCGAAAATCCTCGTGAT
>JBMNSJ010000009.1:0-50382 GCA_050945135.1 Raoultibacter sp. | reverse complement strand
AAGGCTATCAGCTTATCTTCTTGGCTAAACATCTTCGGACTCCAATCCGGACTCAAAAGAGTCCAACTTTTTGTCCGGAGCCCCCTCACCCTCATCTCTGCCCGTAAATCGTAGAAACGATGATACTACAATCAATAAGCTTCTCTACCTGCTATTCTAGCGCTGCAATCCTGAGGGTTGATGAAATGACATGCATTCGTTTCGAAAGCATTAAAACTCTGGTGATAGAATCTATGGGTACTTAACAGTTGCTCAATCTGCTTCCTCATCTTACAAGATGAACTTTGGGAAGGATATCGACATGATGGGTACCTACAGCAAGCAAGAAGTCAATGAGCTATTTTCAAAGCTTGAGGTTGGCTTGTTCATAATCGATAAGGTAACTAATGAAATACTTTTTACCGACACCAAGGTGGCAATAGATCTCGAACTAAAAAACGAGAGTATCCACGGAAGGGTTATCCAAGAGGTATTTACTGCAGATTTTACGAAGTTCTACCTTAGTCTTTGCAAGGGCCTGGAATCTAAGACGAGTAACACCGGAGTGTATTACTGGGCAGAACGAGACATGTGGGAGCAAGTTTCGGTATCGCATCTTTCTTGGAACGACAGAGAGGCAATCTTGCTCTCGATAACGAATGTAGACGACATCATACGTCGCGAGTATGAATACAAACAACTTGCATTTTATGATGCAGTCACTGTCTGCCTAATGAGCGTAAACTCGAACAAGATATAGCTTCTGTCGTTAATCGTGACGAAATAGATCTTGTTTTCTTCAAGCTAGATAATATCCTTGAGATATATGATCTGTACGGCTGGGATGCAGGCGATTGTTTGCTTAATCAAATCAAGACCTGGCTACTTGATACTAAGCTCGAAAGAACGGAAGTTTATCGTATCGGAACAGTATTCGTCATGCTTAGCCACGAGAATTCCGAAGAAGCACTGGTCAGACGTGCAGGTATTTTTAGAGAACGGTTTTTAGAACCTTGGATTGTCTCTGGCGTGCACGACCGATTCTCAATACGATGTATCGCTAGTATCGGAATGGTACGAGGAAGATACATACAAGATGAAATGCGCGCAATCATTATGCGTACCCTCAACATGAACGAGGCTGGCGAAAGGCCTTTTGCTGTCTACGACGAAGAATCGGATAGCCACCTGAAGCGCATGAGATATTTGAGGTCTAAACTCATCGATAGCATTTATGCCGACATGAAAGGGTTTAGTGTAAACTTCCATCCAATTATTGATATTAAGAGCAATCGTTGGGCCGGAGCGGAAGCACTTTGTCGTTGGACAATGGATGGACAGAACATTGCGCCTTCAGAATTCATTCCCGTTGTCGAGCAGATTAACCTCATTGCTCAGCTCGATAACTGGGTGCACAAAACTGCGATGAAGGAATGCCATGCTCATGGCTTTAGTACAAAAGATTTCTTCCTTGATGTAAATTTTTCACCTTCTCAAGTATTAGACGAATCTGTGGTTCAAACGATTCGTGAAACCTCACTCTCTACCGGATTTCCTCTTGAGAGCCTTATTCTAGAGATAACGGAAAGTCAGCGTATGAGGTTTGATGAGCAAAGCTTTAGCGCAATTGAGCAGCTGAAAGAAGAAGGCGTCAGAGTGAGTCTCGATGATTTTGGTACAGGTTTCTCATCAATTGAGAATCTAATAAAGCTTTCTGCGGTTGTTTTAAAGACGGATAAAATACTGGTAGATGATATCGAAAACGATTCATCACGTGTCTTACTTATGCAGACCCTCATCAACCTTGCTCATGAGCTTGGCATGAAGATAGTCGTCGAAGGGGTAGAGCGGCAGACGCAATATGAAATCATCAAAAAGCTTGGAGCAGACTATATTCAAGGATATTTCTTTAGCAAACCCTTAACGATGGAGCAGTTTAGTAAAGAAGCTTGGCGCTTTTCAGACGCGCCTGCCCAATAGCAGAGCCATTCATGATCTAAGTATGTGATGGAAGCACCTATTTAATAACTAATACAGGCACTTTTGAATCGCGAAGAGTGGCATAACTTACACTACCCAAGACGCCTTGGATAGCTCCGATACCCCGCGAACCCATTACAATGAGCCCACAACCAAGCTCTTCGGACACTTCTAAAATCTCATTTTTGGGGTTGCCGGTGCGAATGAGGGTTTCTACCCGGTCTTCAAAGCCGAAGCATAGTTTTGCAACCTCTTGTCTAACCTGCATGAACTCTCGTTCCGCGTCTTGAACCACTGCATTTCCCGCCATAAGACCCGCAGCTTCAAGAGCCGGATCTGAGCTAATATAGGTTTCTGTGGCATAGAGGACCACGATGCTTTCTGCCAGCCCGTACTCAAGAAGCTCTAAGGCAGAATCAAGTGCGTTTTTGCTATGTCCAGATCGGTCGTAGGCAACAAGTATCTTGTGGTAAGGCATGGAGTCCTCCTAAAATTAATTACTTTAATTTACTCATTATAAAAGCTTATTCTCTTATTTCTGCAGGCCTGTTGCCAGTTCGATTACTTACCCATTTACCGAATAAAATCCCAAGTAGTTCGCATTATGTCTCGCAACGTAGTAAGTTTTGCTAGAGTTTTATTGGTACGTTTGCACTATTTTTATTTGTAACCATCGAATCAGAGGGGGAAACCGCGTGGGTATTGTTGGGTTTCTAGTCCTTTTCCCGCTTGTGACAGCGCTTGCACTGCTGTGTATAAAAAACAACAAAGCGAGAAATGTGATTGTCTGTGGCTCCGCTGTAGCCATTGGCGTTGGAACATTAGTGCTGGCAGTGGCTTATTTCGGGCAGAGTGGGTATTTTGAATTCTCATCTGTCATAGTTGATTATGCCTGCAGCGCCATCGGGGTTGTCATAGCGATATGCGTTCTTGCTTATGGTATTAAATACAAAAACGTTCTCGCATCTGTGCTTGGAATTATCCAAGTCGGATTTGCCCTCGTGTTTGAATTCGGCTTTGCGCAAAATCTTCATGTAGAGAATGGTCTTTTCCTCGACTCACTAACCCTACTTATGGCGCTTATTATCGGTATCATCGGTTCTGGTATTTGCGTATACGCCTTAGGATACATGGAGGATTTCCAGGATCATCATAGGGGAGAGAAGGATCGCAGACCAACGTTTTTTGCTTTGATGTTTCTTTTTCTCTCAGCAATGTTTGGTGTTGTTTTCTCCGACAATTTACTCTGGCTATTCACGGCTTGGGAAGTTACCACCATCTGCTCATTCCTCTTAATTGCCTATACAAAGACCGAAGAGGCCATTAAAAACGCCTTCAGACAAGTTATCATGAACATGCTTGGTGGAATTTCTTTCGCATTAGCCCTCTTCCTTATAGCCATCAACTTTGGGACCCTTTCGTTCTCGGAGTTCTTAGCGTTTGCCATGATTGATCCAAATCTTGCAACGCTGCCAGTTGTATGTCTTGCTTTTGCGGGCTTAACCAAGGCTGCACAAATGCCTTTCCATACTTGGCTTTTAGGCGCCATGGTAGCTCCTACGCCTACCAGTGCTCTTCTTCATTCGTCCACAATGGTTAAGGCCGGTGTTTTCCTTCTCGTTAAGTTAGCACCAATTTTTGCAATATCCGCTATTCCTTCAATGATGGTTATCCTTGTTGGAGGCGTCACCTTTGCCTTCTGCTCTCTTGTTGCCATCTCGCAATCAAACGCGAAGCGAGTTCTTGCTTATTCAACCATTGCAAACCTAGGATTAATAGTTGCCTGTGCTGGCGTCGGAACCGCAGGTGCAATCTGGGCAGCAATCTTCCTTATTATCTTCCACGCTATCGCTAAGTCTTTGCTCTTCCTGTGCGTTGGAACTGCAGAACACCATATCGGCAGCCGCGACATAGAAGACATGGATCTTCTGTTCGAGCGTATGCCGCGCCTTGCACGCTATATGATGCTAGGAATCATGTGTATGTTCATCGCACCCTTTGGTATGTTGATTGCTAAATGGGCAACACTGATTTCGTTCGTTGATTCAAACCAAATTGCCCTTATTCTACTTCTCGCTTTTGGCTCAGCAGCAACTTTCATGTTCTGGGCAAAATGGTTCGGAAAACTCTCAGGAATCGCTGGCAAGCCTGCCAATGTTGAGGGTTGGACTCATAAGACGGAATGGGCATCCATAGCTCTTATGGCTGCGCTTGTAATACTGTGTTGTGCTGGTCTTCCTCTGATATCAGCCTATATTATCGAGCCTTATCTGGTTTCGGTATTTGGAACTACCGTTATGTCGGATTACGCAGTTTCAGGTATTGCAAACACGAATCTCTGGATTACAAGCCTTGTAATGGTATTCATAGTTATTGTGCTCTTCTTTGGCCTCGGAAAAGGCAAAGCAAAGAAGGTAGATGTTTACATGTCCGGAGTAAGCGTTAACAACCAGGAACGCACCTTTACAAACTCTCTTTCGCAAGAGACAAAAGCAACGGCAAGAAATTGGTATATGGAAACACTTTTCGGAGAGAAAATCATTACTCCGGTAGGTGCTATTTGTTGTGCATTAATAATCGGCTGTGCCTTTATTGCGGCGCTGCTCTTAACAGGAATAATGTAGAAGGGAGGTCTGAAATGAGTATTTTATTTATCGCCATCGGAACCCTCGCTTTTGCGATATTTGGACCGATTATCGGCTGTCTTCTTTCAGGTATTGATCGCATTTTATCTGCCAAGATGCAAGGCAGGGTAGGGCCGCCCTTGCTTCAGCCTTACTACGATGTAAGAAAGCTTCTAGAAAAAGAAAATGTAAGCGTAAATAGCTCCGAAGGCATTTATATCACCTGCGCATTACTATTTACCCTTCTCGCGGGAGGTATTTTCTTCGGCGGCGGATCAATTCTTATGTCGATTTTCATAATTACTCTGGCAGCTTTGTTTTTCATCATCGCCGCATATTCGACCAGGTCTCCTTATTCTGAGGTCGGAGCAAACCGTGAGACTTTGCAGGTTATGGCCTATGAGCCGATGTTGCTGTTCGTTGCGGTAGGTTTTTATATGGCTGCAGGGTCGTTTGATGTGTCTATTCTGCCTTTCCAAAGTGAGCCCATCATTGCAAGCACGTGGTTACTTTTCCTCGGCTTCTTATTCATACTCACCATCAAGCTTCGTAAATCACCTTTCGACCTTTCTTCATCTCACCATGCTCATCAAGAGATTGTTAAGGGAATCACAACCGAAATGAGCGGTAAGACACTTGCTAAGGTTGAAATTATGCACTGGTGCGAAAGTGTTCTCTTTCTCGGATGGACAGCAATGTTCTTCATTTGGGCAAACCCCATTTCCTGGGTAATCGCGATTGTTGCGGCCTTCCTTATCTATCTTCTTGAGATTTGGATTGACAATAACTTTGCACGTGTCAAGTGGCAGCTTCTCTTAGGATCTTCCTGGGCAGTTGCACTCATTGCAGGTACCGCCAACATCGCCTTCCTGGCTTATTTATAAAGGAGGCTTAGTTATGTCTTATGTTACAAAGTCACCATGGGTTATTCATTATGATGCAAGTAGCTGCAACGGCTGCGATATTGAAGTATTAGCAGCTCTTTGCCCTGGCTACGATGTCGAGCGTTTTGGCATTATCAATACCGGAAACCCTAAGCACGCTGATGTATTCTTGGTTACCGGAAGCGTTAACGAGCAAAACATTCACACCATCAAAGAAATCTACGACCAAATGATTGAACCTAAGGTGGTAGTTGCTTGCGGAATTTGCGCTTGTTCTGGCGGAGTGTTTCATGACTGCTACAACGTGATAGGCGGAGTAGACCAAGCGATACCTGTTGACGTATATGCACCTGGATGCGCTGTAAGACCGGAAGCTATTATCGATGCGGTTGTTCAAGGTCTTGCCGTGCTTGACGAGAAGGCAAAGGCTGTCGCAGACGCTAAGAAGAGGAGGGCATAAGAATGGCTTTACATATTACGTTCAATCCTCTTGCGTTTGAAGATATCGAGAGCTGTGCTAAGAAGCATAAAGAAGAAGGATATCGCTGTGTGCAAATGCTATGCACCAACACCGACGACGGCATCGATATGCAATATACCTACATGAAAGATGACAACCTGGAGAATTTCACGGTTAAGGCTGTCACCAAAGACATGACGGTTCCTTCAATTACAAAATACTATCTCTCTGCTTTCTTTTTCGAGAACGAAGCTCATGATCTTTTTGGGGTAACTATCGATGGAAACCTTCTCGATTTTGGAGGCAAATTCTATGCTATAGCCGAAAACGAACCAATGACATTCATTTCGCCTGAGCAAAAGGCTGCAAAGGAAAAAGCTGCAAAAATTGCAGCAGCGAAGGCAGCAAAGGCTGCGCAGGTTGCAAAAGCAAAAGCCGAAGAAGAAACAGCAGAAAAGGACGGTGAGTAGCCATGGGTAAAACCACTATTATTCCTTTTGGGCCCCAGCATCCGGTACTTCCCGAACCTCTTCATCTCGATTTGGTTATAGAAGACGAAACAGTAATTGAGGCACTTCCTCAAATTGGATTTATTCATCGTGGCTTGGAGCGTCTTGTTCAAACGCGCGACTACAACCAATTCATCTACATTGCTGAACGCATTTGTGGAATTTGCGCCTTTGGCCACTCTATGGGCTATGCCGAAACAATCGAGCGTCTTATGGGAGTAGAAATTCCAAAGCGTGCTGACTACTTACGCACTATTTGGCATGAGCTTTCTCGTGTCCATTCTCATATTCTTTGGATGGGCCTTGCCGCAGATGCCTTTGGTTTTGAAAGCCTCTTTATGCATTGTTGGCGCCTTCGTGAGCGAGTCCTAGATTTGTTTGAGGCTACTACGGGTGGTCGCGTAATTTTTTCCGTTGTTAAAGTTGGTGGTGTTGTTCGTGATATCACTCCTGACCAACAAGAGCGATTTAAGACAACACTTGCAGGAATCAAGGATGAGTATCAGCAAATCTGCAATACCTTCCTTAAAGATAAATCTGTTAAAAACCGCACGGTCGGCGTAGGTGTTATCAGCGAAGAGGCTGCAACAGATTTATGCATGGTTGGACCTTTCGGTCGTGCCTCCAATGTAAACAATGACGTTCGACGTCTCGGACATGGCGCCTATGGAGAGCTGAGCAACTTTGAGGCTATCTTAGACACACAAGGCGATTGCTACGCCCGCGTTAAAGTGCGTGCTTTAGAGGTGCTGCAGTCAATCTCAATTATCGAAGAACTTATCGATAAAATCCCCGAAGGTGACTTAGCCGTTAAGGTAAAAGGTGCACCTGATGCTGATGCTGAGGCATCAAATCTCTTAGAACAGCCACGCGGTGAATGCTATTACTATGCCCGCGGAAACGGCACTAAGAATCTGGAGAGGATGAGGATTAGAACACCTACCTCTCAAAACATTGCGGGCATGACAACCGCGCTTGCTGGATGCGATTTAGCTGATGTAAATATGATTGTGCTCACAATCGATCCCTGTATCAGCTGTACGGAGAGGTAGAGTCTATGGGTACAAAACTAAGCAAAATGACGCTATCTTCGATATTTAAGCGTCCTGAAACCATTCAATATCCTGCTCAAACACGCTTTGTGCCCGACGGATTAAAGGGACACATTGCTATCGACATTGAGTCATGCATATTCTGCGGGATTTGCGAGAAGCGCTGTCCTGCTGGTGCCATAACTGTGGATAAACCTGCTACATCCTGGTCGATTGATCCGTTCAGGTGCGTTCAGTGCAACAGCTGCGTCTACGAATGCCCAGAAGATAGCCTTACCATGGAGCCATCCTATACAGCTGTCGCAGTCGAAAAATCAGTATTTTCTGCGGTAAAGGCAGCACCAAGTGCAGAGGAAATTGCGGCTAAAGAAGCCAAAGAGGCAGAAAAAGCTGCGAAGATTAAGGCTGCATTGGAAGCGAAAGCAGCTCGCGAAAAGGGAGAAGCATAAACCAATCTTCACATCTTAACCATTTTGTAACCGGGTTCGCGTTTGCGGATCCGGTTTTACGTTATATGATGGTAGTGCACATTGCGCATATCCTACAAGTGGCAAAAAAGACGAGATCGAAAGGCATACACATTGCATGCTTCGAGCAAAGGGCATAGCCCACAAGATGCAAGCGAAAATATTGCTGTAAGTAATAAGATATTTACTATACCCAATTTTATATCGTTTATACGCCTATGTCTGGTTCCTGTCTTTTTCGTACTCCTCTACGAAGGCTTCGATCTTTTAGCAACACTTGTTTTTGCTATTGCAGCCTGTACCGACTGGATTGATGGACAAATAGCTCGTAGGACAAACACCGTTACAAGGCTAGGGCAGCTTCTTGATCCTGCGGTAGATAGAATCTTAGTGTTCTCAGGTGTTTTGGGACTCCTGCTTATCGGTCGTATCCCTATGTGGATTGTAGTATTTATTTTATTACGTGATGGGCTTCTCTTGCTTGGTGGTGCGGGTTTGCTGAGGCGATATAAGATTAGAATTCCCGTCATATTTGCAGGTAAAGCGGCAACAGCGGCCTTACTTTTTGGATTTGTTGGCTTGCTTTTAAACTGGCCTTTGATACCAGGACTTGGCATCTGCGATTTTGCCTGGCTTCCTGGTTTTAATGCGGTCGATGTTTCTTGGGGTATCTGGTTTGTATATTTGGGTCTTGTGTTAAGCTTTTCAACTTGGGTGTATTATCTTTATACTGCATATAAAAAAGTACGCGAGCACAAAGAAAGCGCAGATAGGCCTAGTACGTGAGTAAGCCAACTCGTCGAAAGATTTCAGATTCAAAATCGCGCGCACGAAGCAATTCGGCGCGTTTTACTGCTAATGGGCAGAAAAAAAGTACTCAGCCGAAAACAAAGACTAGCTCCGCTGCCCCTAAACCTAAAAAACCAAGTGTAAAAAAGTCCAAAAACTCTGGCATTAACAATCAACCGGCTGTTTGGACGAAAGAAAAGTCTGGCGTAAAGCATAACGCATCTGGGGCAAAGCCCGCACGTAAAGGTTTTGGCTCTCTTTTTGCTGCTATTGGGCGCGCCTTTGGAGTTATCTTCGGAAGCATCTTTACTTTCATTACCAAAAACAAGCTTGCTCGTTTGATTGCTGTATTGTTGTGCCTTGTTGTCGTTGGTGGGCTTATTGACCATGGCGTTAATTACGGAAAGATTTATCCAGGCGTAAAGGTAGGTGAGATAGAACTCGGCGGGAAAACCGCAGAAGAGGCAGAAAAGCTCATCGAGAGTACCTACAGTCCTCGGCTTATGAATACCCACGTCTACATCTTTGCCAACGAAGAGGCAAGCAAAAACCTGGAGGCTTCACTTGCGCAGACCAATGACGAAAGCTTTGCTGAGCAACATTCAGTAGAAGAAGTTCAAGCAAATAAACTCGTATGGCAAACCGATGCGGGAAGTTTGGGTGCAAATCTCGATACGAAAGAGATGGTGCGAGCAGCGCTCGCTCTCGGACGAGAGGACGGCGGTATTTTCGCTCGTCTTGTAGCGGGAATCAGTGGTTCTGTTATAGATCCGTGGGCACGCTATGACCAAGGTGCGCTTGAAGCACTGGCGCAAGATATCGATTTAACCATTGGAGACCTGCGTGTCAATTACGGAGTAAGCGTTATTGAAGGGCATGCCGAGGTAATCCCTGGTCATGATGGTACGATGATTGACAGAAAAGCCTTCGAGAAAGAGCTCGATAACGTTCTTCTTCTCAATACAAACCAAGAGGTTAGCTTCATTGCTCAAGCAGAATATGCCCCTCTGCAAATCGATGAAGAAAAAGCTTCGAAAACAGCCGAGAGCATTAATCAAGCGATTATGCACGGTGTTCGTTTCATGTATCACGGTGTTGCCTGGGATGCTGAGCCAACAGAGCTTGGTAGCTGGATTCAGACGAGGTTAATTGAAAGCGGGGAGGATGCGTGGGAGCTTGAAGCCTTCGTAAGCTATGATCTTGCTAAGGTCTCACTGCAATCACACCTAAGAGCAAGCTTCAATGAGAGCGAAGTGCGAATAGGTTTTGTTAATGACGGCGGCTCGATTCAGGTACATACGCAAAGTTCGGGGACTATTCCAAAAACGCGAGAGGCTATCGATAACCTTAATACCAAACTATTTAATGCCGAGGAGCCTGTTACCGGTCAAGTTGTTGTAGAAGCCGAGTCAGCGTCCATTCCTGAAACAATGAGCCTGCAAGACGCTCTCGATACCGGGGTTGTCGAAAAAATATCAGACTTCACCACCGAATACACGGCAAACGTGGAGAATCGTAATCATAATATCCATCTCGTGTCTGATCTTTTGCATAATTCAATAGTAAAAGCTGATGGCGGGGTGTGGTCCTTTAACGAAACCGCAGGAAACTGCAACGAGGAAGCAGGGTTTAGAGGAGCTGGCTCAATTATTAATGGCGAATATGTTGATGAAATTGGAGGCGGTATTTGTCAGGTAGCCACTACGGTCTTTAATGCGGTATACAATTCTGGCCTTCCTATTGTTCAAAGACATAACCATTCTCTCTATATTGCAAGTTATCCAGCTGGACGAGACGCAGCGGTAAGCTGGCCCGATCTTGACTTACGCTGGAAAAACGACACCACCTCGGATATTTTGCTGCAAACCAGCTATACCGATACAAGCATTTCTGTGGTGCTGTATGGAATAAATCCCGACTATCAGGTAAGCACTTCAACAGGAAACTGGGAAGAAGGCGAAAAATATAAAAAGCGTACTGTCACGGATGAGACTTTGAGTCCTGGTGAAAGCTACATCAAGACCTATGGCAGCGATGGATCTAAGATTAGCGTTGTTCGTACCGTTAAAGACAGGCAAGGAACCTTGCTCTACGAAAACGTGTTTAACTCAGTTTACGAACCGAAAGACGAGATAACTGTGGAAGGTCCAAAGAAAGAAGAACAGAAAACTGCGCAAGAGCCAGTAACGAGTTAGAATATCAATAAGTAAAAACGCATTGGAAGGATAGGTTACGTGTATCATCAACCCGAACTCGAAACAATGGAATCACAAGACATTAAATCACTTCAGGAAAAGCGGCTCTCTGAGCTAATCGCATACGTGTATGAACGAATTCCTTTTTATCGAGAGTCCTTTGATGCGGCGGGAGTTAAGCCTGACGAAATAAAAACGCTTAACGATCTAACAAAGCTTCCTTTTACGATTAAGCAAAACTTACGCGATGGATATCCTTTCAACATGTTTGCCGTACCAAATGAAGAAGTAACGCGCATTCACGCATCCTCAGGAACAACGGGAAACGCTACCGTTGTTGGATACACCAACGACGATCTTAAAAACTGGGCGGATTGTTTTGGCCGCTTTATTGTTGCAGCGGGAGGCTCTAAGAGCAGCATTGTCCAAATTGCTTATGGCTATGGTCTGTTTACCGGTGGTCTTGGAGCTCATCAAGGTGGTGAGGCAGTGGGTTGCACAGTAGTGCCCATGTCTTCCGGAAACACAAAGCGACAAATTCAGTTTTTAAAAGATTTCAAGACTGATATTTTGTGCTGCACACCTTCTTATGCTTTGATGATTGCTGAGCAAGCTATTGAAGAGGGATACAATCCCGCGAAAGACTTTAACGTATCTGCTGCGATTCTTGGTGCAGAGCCTTGCTCTGAAGGCATGCGACATGAAATTGAAGAGAAGCTCGGTTTAAAAGTTCTCGATATTTACGGCTTGTCGGAGGTTATGGGACCAGGCGTTGCGTGTGAGTGTGAACACCAAAACGGTCTTCATGTTTGCGAAGACCAGTTCATTGTAGAAATCGTCAACCCTGATACTCTGGAGCCAGTTCCTGATGGTGAATGGGGTGAAGCGGTATTTACCACCTTGGTAAAGCAGTGTTCCCCGCTCGTGCGTTATCGTACGCGCGACATCACGCGCATTATCCCCGGAACCTGTTCTTGCGGTAGAACTTTTCGTCGCATAGACCGTATTGCGGGCAGAACAGACGATATGCTTATTATTCGCGGCGTGAATGTGTTCCCGTCACAAATCGAAGAAGTAATTACCAAGTTTGACGAGATAACCGCTCAATATCGCATAATCTTGACCAGTAGAGGTCCTCTTGATCATGTGGAGCTGCAGATTGAAACCGTTCCAGATTTTCCTTTCGACGAAGTGAGAAAACTCGAAGCACTCAGAAAAAATGTTGCAGCAGAACTCAAGAGCAATCTCCAAGTAGCTGTTGATGTGCGAATTGTCGAACCAAAAACTATTGAACGAAGCGAAGGAAAAGCAAAGCGTATCCTAGACTTACGAGAAGAAGGGAACTAACAATGATTTCCCAGCTGACAGTATTTATCGAAAATGAAAAAGGTCATCTTGCACGCGTGTGCAGAACTATCGCAGATGCAGGAATTAACATGCGCGCCATGTTCTTAGCCGACACCGAAGACTTCGGTATTGCGCGTATTTTCTGTGACACTCCAGAGCTTGCTGAAAAGGCTCTTAGCGATGCTGGCTACCGCGCAAAGATTGTTCCTGTTGTGGGCGTGCGCGTTCCCGATCGCCAAGGTGGCCTAGCGGAACTACTTGAGTTTCTTGACTCAAAGGATATCAACGTCGAGTACGGATACTGCTTTTCTGTTAATGAGGAGTTTGCTGTAGATGTGCTCAAAATCGATTATGTAGGTATAACTGAGCTGCTAGAAGAGCAGGGTTATATCTTAGTAAAGGATGATGAACTGTATGAAGTTGGATAATTCCGACTTAAGCCTCCTTAATCGATTCTTTCGCTGCGGTCTTGCGCTTCTTCTTGCCTGCTCGTTTTACCTTAGCTTCACTACACAGGATGCATATGCTGATGTGCGTAAAGCAGACATTGTCCTTGGTGAAACAGTTGACTCTCGGGGTTTATCTCTTGCGCAATGTGCAAGCATAGATGCTGAGTTTGCAATTGTTATGAATTCCGATAACACGGTATTTTTCGAGCGCAATTCATATTCACCCGCACAGATTGCATCAATTACGAAAATTATGACTGCGCTGGTAGCTCTCGAAAATGCCGATGAAGGAACCTTCATCACTGTTTCAGCAAATGCTGCGTCGGTGGGGGAGTCTTCTGCTTCTTTACAGGAGGGAGATATCCTTACCTTTGATGCAGCCATGAAGGGTCTTATGCTTTCATCGGGAAATGATGCTGCTCTCGCGATCGCTGAAAGTATTGGGGAAGTGCTATCTGGAGGTACTGCAAAAGGCGAAGAGGCTCAGCGCTATTTTGTTGACAGAATGAATTCATTAGCTCAAGAGTTAGGCGTTACGGATACCGTTTTTACAAATCCTCATGGGCTTGACGACGGGCAATATGCGAGCGATCAGCACAGCTGCGCTTATGATGTTGCTCTCATTGCACAAAAAGCAATGGAAAACGAGCAATTTCGCTCTATTGTTGCAACGCCTGAAGATACCATTAGTGTTAAGCATGCCGATGGATCTCAATCAAGCATTACCCTCACCAGCACTGATGCGCTGCTGTCTTATTATGAGGGTGCTTGCGGTATTAAGACAGGCTTCACTAATGCGGCAGGGTATTGTTTTGCTGGAGCTGCTAACAGAGGCGAGGGTGATGTATATGCCATCGTATTGAAGTCGACTGATGAAAATATGCGTTTCGAAGACACCAGCGTATTGTTTGATTGGTACTTTGAGCACATGGTTTCATATCCTTTAGCACACTCTCCGCAAAGCACATCTATGAGCCTTGATGGCCAATCACGAGAGGTTCCTCTTATTGCTGAAGTCACCCATACCGACTGGATTGATAAGACAGTAAAGGCAACGCTTGCCAATCCCGATCAATCCGTCGATATCTTTGATCTTAATGGCAATATCAACCAAAGTGTCGAATATAATACGATTACTGGAGATGTTGAAGCAGGTGACAAAGTTGGTTCTATTACGTTTAAGCAACGCAATGATGAATTAATTACGGTTGACCTACTTGCATGCGAGGATGTGAAGGCGCCAGATTTGTTCGAAGGCATCGGCATATGGTGGGATCGCCTCTTTAGGGGCTTTTCCAATCAGCCAACCGAAGCCGAAAGTGTGCTCATTAACGAAACACCTTTAATAAGCACCAAAGTTGGCGCGGAATAATGACTCTACATTGCCGTAATGTATAGGATAGAAAGAGGCAAAACCATGACAATTCAATGCCCTGTATGCAACAGTCCTATTCAAGAACAGGATACGATTTGTTCTACCTGTGGCTTTAAATTTTTAGGGAGCACACAAAGCTTTCAGCCAGTTCATGTAAGCGGCGAAGAAATTGTCCCTCCAGTTGAGGAGGGTCAAAAATCCTGCGCTTTACGCATTATTCGTGGTCCACAGATTGATGCAGTGCTTACACTCGAATCTAACAGATACAGCATTGGCCGTAATCCCCAAAATGAAATATTCCTCAATGATATGACCGTTTCACGCGAGCATGCATTCATACAGCGTGTGAAGGAAGGTTTTTCAATAGAGGACGCAAATTCTTTTAATGGGGTATGGGTAAATAATAAGAGTATCGATACCTGCGTATTACACGATGGCGATATTGTACAAATTGGGGCCTTTTGCCTTCTTTACCAAGAAAACCAGTAAGACCTCAATTCGCTAAAGACCATACGAGAAATTCAACAGTATTATAGGTATACCTATCTAAGACGAAAGAGTGGTACATGGAACTATTGTCAGGAAATGAGGCGATTGCCCAAGGTGCATGGGAAGCTGGTGTTAGCGTGGGAGCTGCATACCCAGGAACCCCTTCTACCGAAACCATGGAAAGCTTCGCCAAAAAAGAAGGAGTCTATGCAGAATGGTCTCCTAACGAAAAAGTAGCTCTTGAAGTTGCAATCGGTGCTTCAGCAGCTGGTGCTCGAGTCCTTACTACCATGAAGCATGTTGGAGTAAACGTGGCAGCTGATCCTTTGTTCACAGCTGCATACACTGGAGTGGGTGGGGGCTTGCTGATTATGGCTGCCGACGATCCAGGAATGCACTCCTCTCAAAATGAGCAAGATTCTCGCTTTTATGCACTTGCCGCAAACATTCCTATGCTCGAACCTGCAGATTCACAAGAGGCGCTTGAGTTTGCGCGCGATTCTTTCGAATTATCCGAGCGATTTGATGTACCTTTTTTTATAAGATCAACGGTACGTATCTCACACACAAAAACACCTGTACAAACTGGGGAACGGCTTCATAAAGAGCTCGTCGACTATACAAGCAACGCAGCAAAGTGGGTTATGATGCCTGCTTTCGCAAAACCCCGAAGAACCGTCCTTGACTTACGCGTGGCGGAGCTTGAGGCGTGGGTTGAAAACTGTCGCTATAACCGCACATTGCCTGGTGATTCTTCGATTGGTGTCATTTGTGCAGGCGCTACGTACCAGCATGTGGTTGAGGCTCTACCACATGCATCAGTCTTTAAGCTGGGTGTAACCTGGCCTCTTCCTAAAAATGCGTTGCGTGAATTTGCTAGCTCGGTTGATAAGGTATACGTCATCGAAGAAGCGTCTACTTATCTCTCCAGTCAAGTAGCCTCTCTGGGCATAGAACTCAGCAAGCCTCTCGCACCTCTTTCCAAGGCCGGAGAACTTACTCCTGGTGCTATAAAGGTAGCTTTCGGACTATCGGTACCCGAGTCTCGCCCCAACAATGATGATGTTCCTGGCAGACCACCAGCTCTTTGTGCAGGCTGTCCGCATCGTTTAGTGTTCAAAGAACTCAAACGTATCAAAGCCATTGTTACAGGCGATATTGGCTGCTACACCTTAGGAGCGCTCGCACCTCTTTCTGCTATTGATACCTGCATTGATATGGGTGCATCCGTTTCGATGGCTCATGGTTTTGAGTTAGCATATCGAGACTTGGACAAACATCGTCCTATCGTGGGCGTTATTGGAGATTCAACCTTTGGGCACTCCGGCCTCAGCTCTCTCATAGGTACGGTATATAACCAGGGAAGCGGTACGATTCTTATTTTGGACAACCGCACGACTGCGATGACCGGTAGGCAAGGAAATCCCTTTAATGGCGAAACGCTGCAAGGTCGTCCGAGCACAGAGCTCGATCTTGAAACAGTCGTTAAATCCTTGGGTGTCAAAGATGTACGTACGCTAGACCCCATGAATGCAAAGGTAGTACGTACAGCACTTAAAGAAACAACCAGTTCAGATGCCTTAAGCGTAATCATATTCCGCTCGCCTTGTGCCCTCATCGATCGTAAGCGTGATACTCCCGTATTCGTAAACGATAATTGTCAATCGTGCGGAGTATGCACAACGCTCGGCTGTCCCGCAATTTCACGCAATCCCGAAACTGATCATGCGCTGATCGATGAGCTTCAATGCATCGGCTGCGGACAATGCGAACAATACTGCGCTTTTTCAGCCATGGAACGAAAATCTTTGACTTCAGAAGGGGAAGCTCATGTCTAGTATAGGAAATGATGAAGTGTGCACCGTTCTGTTATGTGGCGTAGGAGGTCAAGGCACCATTCTTGCCGCCGATTTACTTGCTCATTGTGCCATGGCAAAAGGGCTTGAAGTAAAGCTTTCTGAAGTACATGGCATGGCACAGCGTGGCGGTGCTGTAACAACCGTCGTTCGTTTTGGTAAACAAGTTTCCTCGATGGTTACTGACCCTGGTTGTGCCGATTATGTTCTTGCCTTTGAAACCACTGAAGCTTTAAGAAATGAGGTATTCCTCAAGACTGATGGCGTTATGATTGTCAACGATGAAGCCATTCAGCCATTACCCGTACTTACCGGACTTGGTACTATGCCCGAGCGAGTAGGGGAGCGCTTAGCCGAGGTCGACGCTCATGTGATACCAGCAATCACTCTTGCTGAGGAAGCCGGCAACATTAAAGCAGTAAATGTTGTATTACTGGGTGTCCTCGCAAGTTTTCTCAGTTTTGAAGAAGATTTTTGGTTGGAACAGATTAAGAAGAAGGTTCCGCCAAAAACTATCGAGGTAAATCTGAAGGCATTCAAAATCGGGTTGGAGCATGCACGCGCCACGCAAGATTAAGTATTACAGCACGAGAAAACCTGCACTATCAAAGAGAATAGCAGCAGCATAAAAAGCACCGAGACCAATATTGAGGGTCAAGCAAGTTGCCATTGCTTGACCTCTTGTTTCTGGAATCAGGGGATTTCTAAACATTGCCTGAAGGCTCGGATACATGAGTAGGAGCATAAATATACACACGATACTACCGTGCGGATAAAAGAATGCAACCAGAACAATAATGCTTAAAAGCCAAAGCAACACTACGGCATGATAGGTTTTTCGAGCACGCACCAAACCAAGTAGAACTGATTGGGTCTTTCTTCCCGCAAGAATGTCTTTTTCGATATCGCAGGTGTTATTGGTGAACATGATTAATCCAATACCGAGCATAATAGGAAGAGAATAAAGAAGCATCATCCAACTGAAACTAGTGGTAAGAGCCTGATAACACGCAAGGGGAATAAGACCACCCATGGTAAAGCCACTAACGAATTCACCTATTGGCAAATATGAAATAGGGCTTTTCCCCGCTGAGTACAGAAAGATTATGACGGCTCCAATAACTCCTATCACCAATGGTATCCAGCCTGCCCAAACAATGACATAGACTCCTATACAGAGGGCGGCGGCAAGAAAGCTGAGAGCAAGATAAAGAGCAGAGCGAGGTCTGATATTGTTGTATACCAAGACCGCATCTTCTGGATCGTCTTGATTTTCTACCGTGTCGGTACCTTTTACGAAGTCATAGTAATCGTTAATCGTATTAACTGCAGCTTGCATAAGAATACAAATACAGAGAAGTGCGAGAACCATGAGCAGAGAAAGCGTGTGTGTATGCGAGAGAGCAACCACCGAGCTAAGCAGCACAGGAAGGATAGCCGCAGGCCATGTATGAGGCGCTGCAAGCTGCATAATGAGTTTTGGTGAAAGACGAGCATAGTTGCTGCTGCGTGCATCTGCATGTATTGTTCTCTGCGAGCTCAAAATCATCCCTATCTCTTCGAGACTATATGAACAGGCTCAAAGATTTTGAAATTTGCGGTACCATATCACTGTAGGTATTGTAGCTGATTGAGGCTTAGTGCGTTTAAGCATTTTACAGATGTCTCCCGAAAGGAACTCTAAGTGATATCCAGAACAAGCATTGAAGTACGTTATGCCGAAACAGATCAAATGGGAGTTGTGTATCACGCGAATTACCTTATTTGGTTTGAGGTTTCACGAACAAATTTCTTAAAGGAACTCGGATATCCATATAAAAGCTTCGAAGAGCACGGGCTTCTTTCGCCAGTGCTACATGTAGAAATCGATTATGGGACGCCCTTACATTATGGTGATACGATTGATGTCTATACAAAGGTAATTGAGACTGGTTCAGTTAAGACCGTGTATGCGTACGAGGTATATCGAAGCGACCAAATCCCTTTCCAAGATAAGCCTTGCTGTACAGGAAAGACTACTCATTGCCTTGTTCGGAAAGAGGATTTCAAGCCCGTCAGCATGAAACGTGTAGCACCTGAACTCATGCGTGCCTATGCTGAAGTCATTGAACCAGCTTGAGAGTAATCGTTATGGATTTCGAAATTTTATACTGGATGCAGTCAAATCTGCGCGGCACTCTTCCAGATGCCGTGATGCCAGTCATTACCTTTCTCGGTGACTACGGCTTAGTGTGGCTCCTTGTTGGCATTGCACTCATCTGCGTTAAGAAGTATCGCCGATTTGGTATTGAATGTGTTGCCGCTGTTGCCTTAGCAGGGGGTATTGTAAATCTCTTGATAAAGCCGCTGGTCGATAGGTTAAGGCCTTTCATGGTAGATGCTTCTGTTGCACTTTTAATCGATGCACCTAGCAGCTCTTCTTTTCCATCCGGGCATACTGCTGCCTCTTTTGCCGCAATGGTAGTGATTTGTTCAATGCCGATAAAAGCGTATTGGAAGATACTGGCTGTACTGGCAGCTTTTCTTATCGCTTTTTCACGTATGTATCTCTTTGTTCATTTCCCAAGTGATGTTTTCATGGGGATGCTACTTGGCTTAGCCTGTGGCATAGTGGCCGTACTGCTTGGAAACAAATTCTTAGCTCCTCGAATGGATAGCAAGACCACGAAGAGCCTAAACGAATAAAAACAGTTGCTTATTCCTTGCCTGATTCCACTTCTTCATTTTGCATATCCGTCAGAATCGTAGAGGGAACCTTGCCGCGAAAATAATTCCTGTCGCGCTTCATCTGGTATCGCTCGAGATACATCACCACGAGGTTGTAGAACAAATGCGTGATGAAAACCACAAGCAAGCTTCCGGTATAGAGGTATATCCATCCCAAGGCTAACGCCATAGGGATAGTGGATAGTGCTCCGCCAACCGTTCTGTAGCTTGCATGTATATACCAGAATAAGATAGAAGAAAGAACAAGCGCGACCCCACTCGAAGAAAGAGGATCGAGAAAGAAAGCGACAATATACTGTAGCAAGCCAATTAGTCCTACACGAAACAGCAGCTCTTCAAAGAAGTTGGTAAAACCCATTGAGCATAGATAGTACCAAAATGGCATTCTTATAAGCTCTCCATTTACGCCTTGACGCAAGGTAATAAGCATGTCTGTATAGCCGGGCACCAACCGTTCATAGATTCGCATTAAAGAAATAAACAAAGCGGTAAAGAGGATAGGGTAGAGGTACCAGTACTCAACAAAGTAGCAGCGTTCAACGATAAAGCTTAACCAGGAAAAACTAACTAAGACATTGAATAGATTTCCTTCAATCAGAGAGCAAAGAAGTAAGAGTAATACCAAAGCGATTACTGCAAGAAGTGCGCCTGAACCAAAGGTGGTCATGATAATCAAGCGCTTCTCTTCAGCACTCAAGGCAAGCTTGCGTAGTTCCTCTTTTGACCAACCAGGCAATACTCACTCCTATTTCATGTGTGAAGCGTCTTCTCATCAGTGTAGCAAACTATCTATTAAACAAGCAGCGTGATAGCTTCAAAGCTTTGCTACACACGCATTGCTCCAATGTGACGAACTCCAATCATTGCTCTTCATTTGTTATAAAATAAGCCTTTGTCTTTAAACACGAGAGGATGTTCATGACTAAGGGATTAGAAGGCGTAATAGTCGTTGAATTAATGGGTTATGTGGCAGGCCCAGCATGTGCTCGCGTACTTGCAGAAATGGGTGCCACTGTCTACAAAATAGAAACCATAACGGGAGATGAATATCGCACTAATGGCCCTGGTTTCGGTATGGAAAAGACAGAAATAGACGATCCTGCTTTTGATTTGGCATCGATGAATAAAGAGTGGCTCAGCGTTGACCTGAAAACAGAAGCCGGAATGGAATTTCTTCATAGACTGCTCGCTGATGCAGATATTGTTTTGACTAGCTTCCGTGATAAAGCACTTGAACGCTTGGGCCTTGATTATGAGACTTTACACGAAAGGTATCCTTCTTTGGTGTGGGCACAAATGCGTGGTTATGGCGAACGCGGTCCAGAGAAAGATACTAAAGGATTCGATGCAACTGCCTATTCTTCTCGTGGAGGTGCCTATATGGTCTTCCCGCAAAACGATGAACACTTTCAGCCATCAAATGTACCAGCTGCTTTTGGTGACTGGCAGGCTGGTGTTGCTCTGAGTGCGGGTGTGCTTGCGGCTCTTGTGAGAAAGGAACGTACGGGCATCGGTGATAAGGTTACTGTAAACCTTTATCATATGGCTTGCTGGGCAATGCAAACCGGAATTGCCTCAAAACAATTTGGCGAGCAGTGGCCGCGCTCTCGCACAGAAATGACATGCCCTACGAACAATACCTATATGAGCAAAGATGGCGTTTGGTTTTTAATTTGCTATGGAAGTTATGATATCTATTTTGAGTCAGTAATGACGAGTATCGGCTTAAGCCATCTTGTTGACGATGATCGCTACAACAACCTTGAAACTATCAATAAAACTGGCGCCAATACTGAAGTGATTGCATTGATGGAAGAGGCATTCAAAAAGCATGATTGGGAATACTGGCAAGAAGTATTTAGAGAAAACGAAATTCCCTTCGCAAAGCTTAATACTTTTGACGATATCCTCGAAGATGAAGAAGCCTATGCTAACGATATCTTACGACCCATCGACTACAAGGAGTTCGGTCAAAAATCACTCGTTACCACTCCAATCAGACTTAAATCCGTTGGCGATCCAGTACTTAGTCGCTCACGTCCAGTGGGTTACGACACAAAACGTATAATGATAGACTACGGTTATTCGGATCAAGAGATTGAAGCTATAGCTAAAGATGGTATCGTTAAATTCTACGAAGGTGAAGAGCTCGACGAGATAGCTTTAAAGCCAAGCTTTGGGCCGCACGAAAGCTAGCGTTTACCGCCAAGCCTCTTACTCTGTTTGATACATCAATTATCTCAGGAAGCATATGGAAGAATTTATCAAGGTTGAGCACATAAGTAAAAGCTATCGTCTGTCAAAGAAGCAGGCGCAGCAAGAGCGACTCTCCACTCTTTCAAAGACTGTGGTAAATAATCTTTCGTTCGAGGTGTATCCTGGGCAGATCTTTGGCCTTTTAGGCCCTAACGGAGCAGGAAAAACTACTACTCTTCGCATGCTTGCTGGTCTCGTTAAGCCCGATAGCGGGGAGGCCTTCATCAGAGACGTAAGCATTGTGGATTCTGCTGCGATAGCACGGCGCAATATCGGATTTCTCACCAGCGAGCTCAAACTTGAAGAGGTTTTTACGCCCGACTATCTTTTCGACTTCTTTTCTGAACTTCATCATGTTGATGAAAAGACTCGCGACGAGAGAAAGCATGCCCTCTTCAAGCGGTTTGACATCTATGACTTTGCACATATCAAGATTGCGGAGCTTTCCACGGGTATGAAACAGAAAGCCTCACTTGCAATTTCGCTTGCCCATGATCCTTCGGTAATCATATTTGACGAACCCACTAATAGCCTCGATGTGATAACTGCTAAAACAGTAACGGATTTTCTCCTTGAGTTAAGAGACGAAGGAAAAGCTATTCTTGTTTCCACTCATATTTTTAGTCTAATTGAAAAAACATGCGATCGTGTCGGTGTCATTATTGACGGCAAGCTCGTTGCGTATGGCAGCCTCAATGAAGTGTGTGCCGCCCAAACTCTCGAAGATGCATTCTTTGACCTTTATGCAGCAAGTCGCGAGGCTGAACATGTCTCATAACGTTATCACTATAGCCAAAAAAGAACTTCGACGCTTTTTCAGCAACAAAGTATCGGCGGCGGTTGCAATTCTTTTACCAGGGCTTTTAATATTTGCCATGTGGAGTTTCATGGGCAGCATAATCAGCGATTCTGTCACTGCTGATGACGAAGCTGTTACCGTTGTCGCAGGCATCAACATACCCGAAAGTGTCAGATCTCTCGCTGAGTCATCAGATATAGAGATTCTCGATGAGAATCGCGTGCCAAGCTCCGATGATATTCGCGCGAGCATCTCCGAAGGTACCTATCTTGTATTTGCGTTATTTCCGCAAGGCTTCGACGCTTCGGTCGCAGACTATAACACGAAAAGTGGTGTACCGGCACCTCAGATAGAAATTTTTTATGATTCAACTGATCCAAACTCTAGCGCAGCCTACAACGATTTGATTAGTTTGCTTGATTCTTATGAATCACAACTTGCGAATCGCTTCGATATCAATGCTGGAGAAATCTCATATGACGTATCCGATGAGAAGAATCGTGCAGCCATTTTTATGGCATCTATAGTTCCTATGCTGTTACTTATTCTGTTATTTACTGGATGCATGTCGATTGCCGCAGAAGCAATTGCGGGTGAGAAAGAGCGCGGCACCATGGCAGCGCTTCTGGCGACGCCCATAAAACGAAGTTCTATTGCTCTCGGGAAAATACTTGCGCTAAGTCTTATCGGACTCGCAATTGCTACTTCGAGCGTTATTGGTATTTTTGCGAGTCTGCCATCCATTTCTCAAGGATCCATCAATCTTAATGTATACGGCTTAGGCGAATATGCCTTGTTGGCGTTAGTGGTGATTTCCACTACGCTCGTCATCGTAATGATGATTGCAGTAGTATCAACCTTAGCTAAAACGACTAAAGAAGCGCAGGTTTATCTCACCCCGCTCATGATTATTGTCCTCGCTATAGGGCTGCTAGGAATGCTAGGCGATGGAGCGCAGCAAGCAGTGGGATTCTATCTCATTCCGCTCTACAACAGCGTGCAGTGCATGATTGGAATATTTACCTTTGAGTTCAATGCAGTCAATATAACTGTGTGCGTTGTTTCCAACTTGGTCTACACGGGCATCGGAGTTCTCGTTTTGCAAAGGATGTTTAATTCTGAGCGCTTAATGTTCGCGCGTTAAGATCGTCATAGTACAAGCTACGTATCGAAAGACACCAACTCGGAAGTGATTCTTGCAACCGAGTTGGTGTTACGATTACCTGGCTCTGAGGCTTACTATAGGCCTACGAGTATTCCTTATTGTATGTTTCAATTCCATGTATGCATGCAACCAGAGTTGTGTTGACGGGACAGGGTATTCCTTGCTTTTTCCCGCGCTCAACAACAGCGCCGTTGATTGTGTCAACTTCAGTCAAGCGCTTTTTCTCAAGACTCTGAAGAATTGAAGCTTTGAAATCGAAGGGAAGACCTTCTGCTGCGAGCACCCATGGCTCGCTTGCATCCTTATATGACAGCGAAACTCCCTCAGCTTGAGCAACATCCATTGCTTCTTGAACAGCGGCAATTGCGGTTTGTTTTATACGCTCGTCCTGATAGAGGAATCCATAGGGAAGACCTGTAATTCCGCTGAGTGCCCCTGTGGCAACATTGACCATAAGTTTATCCCAGATGAGAGCTACAATCTTATCAGTGGCTTCGCAATGCATTCCCGCTTCATTAAAAGCCTGTTCTATTTCTTTAACGCGATTTGTTATCGTTCCGTCCATCTCACCAATATAGGTATTTTTTTGCGAAATACCAGCACTTACCTTGCCTGGATTAATAAGACGACCACCAATATAGGTTCGGCCACCAATAACATGCTCAGCACCAACAATGTCGCTGATAAGTTCTTCATTCCCCAAGCCGTTTTGAAGGGGGAGTACTGTGGTGTGATCCGCAATCAAGGATGCACCGTCGTTTAACGCTTCGGCAGTTGAATATGTTTTCACGAGCACTATCAATAAATCAACTGGACCGATGCCGTCTGAGTTTGTATGCACTAAGGGATGAACTATTCTTTCATCGCCGTTAGCATCTACAAGAATTAATCCTGAAGCCTCGATGGCATCCATATGAGCTTTTCGCCCAATAAGGTGAACCTCGTGACCCGCGCCCGAGAGGGCTCCTCCGATCACACTACCTAAAGATCCTGCACCCAATACTGCAATCTTCATAAGCATCCCTTTCAATAGGGTTCGGCATTAGCGCTATTATAGATTATTCTCAGGCTAGAGATTCTCTCGTAAATCATGCCAATAACGCTTAGATGCGGAGAAATTGATAGACTGCGGCAATGAGCAACACGTCGATACTCTCGTGCAAACTTCAATATATAATAATACTGCTCCCTTAGAGTAACTCTAACCTTATTCCAAAATCCGACCATCGGTCGTAAAGGTGACAACTTGCCAGGGAATCATCTTCCCACTATTTCTCAATGCCTGAATGACTGCCTGCTCAATCCCGCCGCAGCAGGGGACCTCCATACGAGCAACCGTAACTGACCTGATAGTGTTGTTACTAATTATTGCAGTCAGCTTCTCTGTGTAGTCACCCTCATCAAGCTTTGGACAGCCAATCAAGGTAATCTTGTTACGCATGAATTCGTTGTGAAAGTTGCCATAAGCATATGCAGCGCAATCAGCTGCAATTAATAGATTTGCGTCTTCAAAATAGGTAGCATTTTGTGGAACAAGCTTGATCTGAATTGGCCATTGTGCAAGATGAGATGCTACTTGCGTAGCTTGACTTGGAGCAACTTTGGGTTCTGCGCCTTCTCTTGCAAAGGTGGTCATATGAGAGCCCGGACAACCACATGCTAGAGTATCGTGCTTCTTTTCATTCATCTCTTGTTCCATATTCTTCTTAACCTCTTCCTCATTATAAGCTGCTGCCTCACGCTCAACAAAGGTTATCGCTCCGGTGGGGCAGGCGGGTAGACAATCGCCTAATCCATCACAGTAATCATCGCGTAGCAGACGTGCCTTTCCATCCACTAAGCCGATTGCCCCTTCATGGCAAGCTTCGACGCAAAGACCACAGCCGTCACACTTTTCTTCGTCAATTGAAATTATTGTTCGAATCATTTTGTTCGCCTTTCGCACTTTAGTTGTTTAAGCATACAGTGCAAAGGAAATACATTCCGTGGTTTTTACCACGGAATAAAAAGATCAAGCGAGGTATTCACCTGAATGCTATAAGTCATGTTATCGATAATGTGCACACGTCACGGCGAAGCACACCCATGGAATTCCTGGCAGTGTTATCATCAGTATGTCAAAGGATGGTACATAGTAATGAGTAATGACGTATTTCGTCTCGAAATGGAAGAAGTTGCGCCGGACATCTTTCAGATTCACGTTCCAAGTCTGAAAGCATTCGGTCGACTGAATAGTTATCTTATCAGGGGCAACAATAATAGTGCTCTTGTTGACGTCGGTTATGATGCCGACATCTCTAAAACCGTATTTGATGCCGCTCTCGACAAGCTTGGCATTTCCTGGGATTCGGTTTCCATTCTCGCAACACACGCTCATGCAGACCATTTGGGCGGACTTGAAAGAATATGGAAACCCGGCATGCCCGTATTTTCAAGCATGGATGATCTATCACAGCAGAGACGACGGCTCAGAACACGCTTTGATAATTTTTTACCACCATTAAGAGCCTTTAAGAAGAATATACCTGATGTAGGAACAATGCTAGACGAAGAAGTCGAGGCAGCCATGTATTCGCCTCGCATAGACGCTCCCTTGACCACTGTTCATGATGGTGACGTTATCGAAATCGGCAACTATAAACTTGAAGTCATAGAAACACCGGGGCATGACTTCTGCGAAATATGTTTTTGGGAGCCCGAAAATAAAATCATGTTTTCCGGCGATCACATCATCGAATCGATTACTCCCAGTATCTATGTAGAAGGGTTCGATGATGAACTAGGAGATTTCTTCGAGAGCTTAGAAAAAGTAAGTCGATACGATGCTAAGCTCATACTACCTGGTCACGGGCACGTATTTACCGACATCAAAGCTAGTACCCAGAAAATCATCAATCACCATACGAGAAGGGTAGATCAGACATTTGAAATTGTCTCTGCAGGAACAAAAGAATTCATTGCGATTGTGTATACCTTACTCAACCAGCCACGCCGTATCCCGTGGGAAAAACGCAGCGCAGCAGGGCAGTGGAAGGCAGTTTGTGAGACCATCGGATATCTCAATTACTTAGAGCACCGAAATCTCGTTTTACGAACACCAACAAACGAAAGCTTTGAGTATCGCATTAAAAGCCACGGCTTAGGCTAGAGTTACTCTAAGCTACTTTTTTCTCTTGGTTAAATGTTGCATAAAATAGGCGAGAGCAATAATAACTGCAGCAATTCCTAGACCTTCGTACAAAACGTTAAGCGGAGCGTCTCCACCGATAACTCGACCAAAGTAATAAACCGCGAGCGCAACTCCAACGATAGAAACAAGTTTTTCCTTAAGATCGTTAAGGGTATGGAATTCAAGCCAGTGAGGCAATGGAATGTCATCGGAAATAAATAGGGAATAGAGACCTAAAGACATAACGTAGAGAACCACTGCGAGAAGGAAGATGTCAGCTACCTGAACAAACTCGACAAGAAGTTCCTTGAGCTCCATCGTGCCTTTAATCGCCTCGATAGTAATGCTACCTGTTGTGAGAAGTGACATGATGGCGAGAACAATCGAGCCTACAAGCAGCCCGATAACCGGACCCAAAACTAAGAAGCGCGTCCATCCAACAACAAGATCGCCTCGCTTCTTTTTCCTGGAGGCTTCCTTTACATACTCGTGTTGGCTCATACCGTCAGGGAAGGATTCTTCTCCATCATATTATTTTCATCAGCCATAAATAGTAATACTCTCTTAAATACATTACTTTACATAAGATATATTATCAGACTTATATTTACCATACGGAAGAACTCGAATTACCCGATGAACCAAGGCCTAGTGCTGAGTAATCACCCGACTCAACCGCTTCTAAGAGTACCGGAAACAAAATAATGAGTGAAATTACGGTTGCAGCAAATACTAAGACACACGCAGCTAGACAAATCATGCTCAGTATTTTTAAACGCTTAGAAATTTCTGTATATTGGCTACCTTGCTTCTCAAGTTGCAAGGCTTTCCTTAAAGCTATAAACGAGCAAACAGCTCCTGCTGCACTCAGAATAATGCCCGCGAAAAACATTGACACACCCCAGCAAAGCGCTGAAGCAAGCAAATACTTTTGAATAGTTTTAATATTGCGAATAGGATCGGGATTTCCGTTAATGATAATTGGATTTTGATCTTTATTGTCGTTGTAATTGCTCATATTACACCTTAATGCTCTATAACCAGGCTTTGACCAGGCATTACATAAACGAAGCTCTGAGAGCCGTTCTAAGGCCCTATCTTATTCTTGCCTGAACTTTGGGTCAGCAAATTTGCCATTTTTCAATCTCTTTTGAAAACTTTAGCATACTCATCGGTCTTGAACTTCTCTGCGTGCTTTCTCCACGGTAAGAACCTCTAGACTGCTCTGTAGTTCTGCAAGCTGATACTCGAGTACCGTTTTTTGTGCATCAAGAATACGATATTGTTCAGCTCGAGATTTCTCACCCTGCAAACACAGGCGTACAAAATACTGAATGCCTTCAATTGACAATCCACTTTTTCTCAAAGCATCAACTAGCTTTAAAAAATCGATATCTTGGTTAGAAAACTTTCGAACATTGTGTTTGTCACGATAGAGCTCTGGGAAAAAGCCGCACTTATCGTAGTAACGCAAAGTATACGCAGAAATACCTGTCATATTGGAAACTTCGCTTATCGCATAACGTGGCTTGCTATAATCTGCCGAAACTTCTTGTGCATTTTTGTCCATCTAAACACCTCTTCTAAGCTTATCTCATGAGTCTTTTTGATGAGGTTAGAGTAACTCTAAGCATACTGTACATTAGAGTTACTCTAAGGTCAAGTCCGCGAAAGCAATAAAGGCTCCTATTGGAGCCTTTATTGTGGTAGTAGCTGCGTTTATATTGTTGTTTCCACCTTATCAGGAAGCGGCATTCTATGTTTTAGCTTCGTGTGCCGCACTGCCTGCCCTCCATCCCCTCTTTTCTACTGAAGACCGCTGCTGCCAAAACCATTCTCTCCCCGAATTGTTTCTTCGAGTTCGCAACGCTCTTCGAAACGCATTTCCTCAGCCCTAATTATTACCAACTGCGCAATACGATCCTGCACATTGATGGAAATACTTTCTTTTGGGTCAAGATTTATGGCAATAACCTGGACCTCACCTCGATAATTACTGTCAATTAAGCCCGGACTATTTACTAAAGATAAACCACGATTTATTGCGAGACCACTCCTTGGAAGCACTAGACCTGCATAACCATCAGGTATTGCAAGACAAACTCCAGTAGGCACAAGACAACGCTCAAAAGGTTTCAATACGATATGCTTGGTAGCACATAAGTCAACCGCAGCATCTCCAGGCCTTGTATAAGACGGAGTTTTAGCCTGATCAGTAAGAAGCTGTATCGGAATTACTGGTAGAGACATTAGCCATTCAAGCCTTCTAGAGCTTGAGCAAACTCCTCGATGTTTTGGAAATCTTTATAAACACTTGCAAAGCGAACATAGGCAACATCATCAAGATCTTTGAGTTTTGAAAGAACCATCTCGCCAAGCTCTTTAGACTTAATAGAATTCTTGAGATTGTTACGAAGGTCAGCCTCAATCTCATCGATTAACGACTCGATTTGATTAGAGGAAATAGGACGCTTAGCGCAAGCAATAAGGAGTCCCCTGAAGAGTTTATCGCGATTATAGACTTCAGAAGATCCATCAGTCTTTACCACAATTAATGGAGTACTCTCAAGACGCTCATACGTAGTAAAACGGAAGGCGCAATCAAGGCACTCTCGACGACGACGAATCGACGCATTATCCTCCGAAGGTCGTGAATCAACTACTTTAGATTCTGCATATCCGCATGATGGACAGCGCATACCACTCCCTTTCTAGTATTTGAAACAGACTAGCACACAAGATATTGTGGTTCAATACAAAGCCTGGATAAATTTAAAGAAGATTTTCTTAGATATACATTTCTGAGCGAGAGAAGATAAGTTAACAACCAGCAATCTTCGAAAATATGAGCTCTAAGTCGATGCGGAAATGAAACGACCTCCCGCAGAACGCAACAACTGCAGGAGGTCCGAAAATGGCGAGTATCAAAAGTTTTTAGCTACTGAAGTAGATACATGCGAGAGCGATAACTAGAAAAGCAGTACCGGTAAGCCATGATTGCCATGGTTTTGCTAGATTAAAGGACTTTCCTTGGATTGATCCATGTTTTAAGGTCTGAAAGAACTCGCTTTCAAATATGCGACCAAGATATGAACGCCTAGAGACCTCTTCATATTCTTCTAGCTGATCTTCGATTGGTTGATAAGGGAACTCAATAATGTTGTCGAGGCAATCGGGTTTTAGCGCCGTTGAACCTTCTACCACATAGTGTGCTTCATAATTTTTCATAAAATGCCTCCTCGCCTCTTGCCTAGAACCTTTGTTCGTGTATACTATAAGGCGAACAAAGGTTCATGTCAATACATTTTTAAAACATTTGTTCGTATATTGAAAGGATAGGACAATGGCAGAAAAAGTCACCAAACGACAGCAAGCCGTTCTTAATAGTATTGAAGATTGCATCAGAGAAAAGGGTTATGGCCCCACAGTACGTGAGGTATGCCAAAGCCTTGGCTTGTCCTCCCCTTCAACAGTTCATGTACATCTAAAGGCTCTTGAAGAAAAGGGGCTTATTAAGCGCGATCCGCTAAAATCACGTTCAATTGCTCTTACCTATCCACTCCAGGGAAACACAAGTTCACCTGAGCCTACTATTATTCAACCAAGCTTTAGTAAAACCCTTGATCTTCCTCTTGTAGGCGACGTGGCAGCAGGTTCTCCCATTCTAGCCCAAGAAAATATTGTTGACACCATTACCCTACCCACCGATATCGTTGGCGATTCTGCTGCCTTCCTGCTTTCGGTACGAGGTGATTCCATGATTGAGGCCGGAATCAATAGCGGCGATTACGTTGTTGTGAAAGAGCAGCCAGTCGCTAACAATGGCGATATCGTCGTTGCCCTTATAGATGATGGCGCAACCGTTAAGCGCTTCTACAAGGAATCAGATCACATCCGACTTCAACCCGAAAACTCATCTATGGAGCCAATCATCACTAATGATTGCGCAATTGCTGGCAAAGTGGTTGCTGTTTTTAGGCGCCTATAAGAACCTTAAGGTAATTAAGACATCAAGAATCTTTCGAAAAGAGGAAGATTTTGCTGATTTACGCGCATAGTTATGAGCGTTCCATTTTCCAGATGCTCTTCGCTGATAATGTGGCATTTTTCGTGCGCTGCATTTACTACATCTCCCCGAGTAAAAGGAATCAGCACTTTAATGAGCTCTTCTTGTGCCGCCGCAATACGCGCTATAGCGGCAATGAGGTCTTCGATGCCTTCTCCTGTTTTTGCCGAAACCAGTATGGCATTTTTATTACGTGATGACAAAGACTGTTTTTCCTCGTCATTAAGCAAATCTGTCTTATTGAATATTTCGAGTCGTTTAATGCTTTGCGCGCCGATAGACTCGAGCACTTCCTCAACAGAAGTCATCTGCGCTTCGTATTCATCTGAAGAAGAATCAATAACATGCAGAATTAAATCCGCACCAACAATCTCATCAAGCGTAGACTTAAACGCTTCAACCAAATTAGTAGGTAGCTTCTGAATAAAACCAACCGTATCGGTCAGAGTTACCTCGCGGCCCTCCGGTAAAACTAATTTTCGGGTTGTTGAATCAAGTGTCGCAAAAAGCTTATCGTAGCTCAACACCTGCGCATCAGTTAGTCGATTGAGCAAGCTTGATTTGCCTGCATTTGTATAGCCAGCCAAAGCTACCTTAAATATTCCACTCCGATAACGGCTTTCACGTTGAATTTTACGTACTTCTTCTAGCTGCTTGAGCTCTCGCTTAATAACAGTAATACGCTTTCGCACCATACGCCTATCAACCTCTAGTTGGCTTTCACCTTCACCAAAGCGCGAACCGACTCCGCCGCCCATTCTATTTGAAGCAAGATGTTGCCACATACCTCGCAGGCGTGGTAAAAGGTACTCATTTTGCGCCAGTCTTACCTGTAGCCTTCCCTCTTTACTTGTTGCGTGAAGGGCAAAAATGTCCAAGATGAGGGCGGTTCGATCAATGACTTTCACGTCTTTGGGAACAATTTTCTCCAAGTTGGATTGCTGAGATGGCGAAAGATCATCATCGATTATTACTACATCAACCGCATGGCTTCTGCATAGTGCCGCCATTTCCTCAGCTTTTCCCTTTCCGATAAATGTGCGCGGATTTGGGGTCTCAATCTTTTGCGTAATGCTCGACACGACCTCAGCTCCAGCAGTATTCGCTAATCGCTCAAGTTCAGCTAAGCTTTCTGACAAAGGCCATGTTGGATCTCCCCTATCAATACCCACCAGAATTGCCTTTTCAATTAAAGGATTGTCAATCTCGTAATACTCTTTTTTTGCCATAGGCTAACTACCGTTTTCTATACGTGCTTTTTCGTCTTGCTCTTCAATAATTGCAAGCGCTTCTTCCAAAAGCTCTTTCGTGCTTTTCGTATCTGCATCTATCCAGAATATACGGGAATCACGCTTAAACCAACTACGTTGCCGTTTTGCATATCGTCTTGTCGCTAGCTTAATTGCTTCTATTGCTTCATCCAGGCTGCAATTCCCTTCAAGCATTTCAACGATTTCCTTATACCCAATTGCTTGAGGAGAGGTGATGCTTTCGCGAAAACCCTGTGACAGCAAACTTGCAACTTCATCCACAAGACCCAAAGATATCATCTCATCAACGCGCGTATTAATTTTTCTATTAAGCAAATCCGGATCTACTCGCAAACCAATCTGTATGGCGGGTACTATCGAAGCTATAGATTTCGCATTTGCATTTTGTTGAGCGTAACTCGTACCTTCTTCAAGCATTTCAAACGCCCTCACCACGCGACGCACATTGTTAGGATGTATTAACTCGGCACTTGCAGGATCTTTCTTTTGTAACTCATTCCAAAGGTGTTGTTGTCCCATAGTTTCGGCCACGCGCATATAGTGGCTACGCGTTGCGTTATCTAGCTGCTCGCCCTTCGGAAAATGAAAGTCATCTATCGCAGCAGCCACATATAGGCCTGTTCCTCCGCAAAGGATAACCCGCTTTCCTCTTGCAGCTATGCGACTAAAGCAATCGCGTGCATACTCCTGGAAATGTGCCACTGAATAGGTCTCGCTGGGACTGCATAAATCAAGCCCCCAATGCTTAACCCGTCGCTCAGAAACTGGAACTTTTCCCGTGCCGATGTTCATAACACGATAAACCTGCATCGAGTCAGCGCTGATTATTTCACCATTAAGAAATGTCGCCAATTCTTGCGCGAGAGAGCTCTTTCCAGAAGCAGTAGGACCCACAATCGCAATTACAGGCTTGGTTAATTCAATCTTTTCTAGCGCTTGGTTACTCATCGCAAACCAAATCTATCGCTGCAAGTCTAATCATTCTCACTAATTACATCACCCGACAAATACCAGGTTTTTGCCTCGTTGACCCTTACCTTCACAAACTGACCTGCTAGTTCATCAGCGCTAGTGTCAGAAGTAAGAGACGCATGAACTGTTTGGTTTTTGGGGCTTCTTCCACTCAGTATGCGCGGATTGCGCTTAGAGGGCCCCTCGACTAAGACCTCAACAATCCCTCCCGCATCAGCTTGATTCTGCTCATAAGCCTTTTCTTGTACCAGCTCTACCAATCGATTGAATCTATCCTGGATTACTTCACGGGGAGTTTCATCGATCATGTTTGCCGCAGGTGTTCCTTCTCTTTTCGAGTATATAAAAGTAAACACCTGAGAATAATTAAATTCTTTGACAGCCTCATAGGTCTGAAGAAAATCTTCTTCAGTTTCTCCAGGGAAGCCAACTATGATATCGGTTGACAATGCGATGTCAGGACGCGTCTTGCGCAGCTTATCAACAAGACCGCGATAATGCTCAAGCGTATAGCGTCTATTCATTGCCTTCAGAATTTTGTTAGAACCTGCTTGGATAGGTAAATGTAGAGCAGGCATGACGGAAGCTAAACTACCGAAACAGGCTATTACCTCATCATTGAGATCTTTTGGATGACTTGTTGCAAAACGCAAACGTTTCAAGCCCGTCTGATCAACGCCACGCAATACATCAACGAATCGAGGTGAACCATATAAATCGCGTCCGTATGAATTTACATTTTGTCCAAGAAGAGTGATTTCTTTTACACCAGCATCAACATAGCCTTGGGCTTCCGCAATAACCTCTTCGAGTGGTCTTGATTTTTCGCGACCGCGCACATGCGGAACAATGCAGTATGAACAGAAATTATCGCAACCAATAGTTATTGGAAGCCAAGCAGCCCATTCATGTTCTCTTGTAATTGGTAAATCAGTTGGAAAGCTTGGAGATGAATCAAGAACTTCCACCTCGTGCTTTTCGCCATCTATTACTCGCTGCAAGAGCTGCGGCAAAGATTTAAGATTGTGAGTTCCGAATACGACATCCAGATGATTTAACTCATTGGTAAGTTTTGCTCCATCTCGCTGCCCAATGCAGCCCCCCACTGCAATGATTCTTTTTGATAGAGGACTGCTCTCGCGCAAGGGCAAATTTTTCAAAGAAGCAACTTGACCCAATAAACGTATGTCTGCGGCTTCTCGCACACAGCAGGTCATAAAGATTATGATGTCTGCTTCTTCGTATTCTTCAACTCTGAAATACCCAAGCGCTTCAAGCATTCCAACAATTCGCTCGGTGTCGTGCTTGTTCATTTGGCAGCCAAATGCCCGCACGCAAAAGGTTGTGTAAGAAAAGCAATCCTGCATTAGTTAATCCAGCACATATTCTAAGAATCGATCTCCGTGCCAGATTCCTGAGTAAGATCAGATGAATTGTAAACGCCACGAGTGTAGCGAGGTTCTACGGTAAATCGAATTGCCGTTCTGTATTCGCCGTCAATGACAATATCGGCAAAAGAAGGGACACAGGCAATTTCAATTCCTATCGGAGACAGAAAACCCCTAGAGATGGCAATAGCTTTAACTGCTTGATTTACTGCACCAGCGCCGACAGATTGAATCTCAACATTCGCTCCGTCTTTAATCATGCCCGCAATAGCGCCAGCAACTGAGGCAGGAGAGGATTTTGATGAGACTTTTAGACAGCCGATTTCCGGCTTTTGTTCGGGAGCATTAGCCACGAGCATTCCTTTTTTTTCATTTATGGTTCGTCTTAACGGCGTTTTACTACATTTCATGCTGCTACGTTAGCTTACCTGCATTAATCGCATTCGCCCATTCTAGCGATTTCTTGTGTCGTTCGCAACTTTAACGAATCTTATCAAAATCAATTTGAATCTCGATTCGATTGCCCAAAACTCGAACTTCTGGCTCGACGCTGTCTTCCAAATAGTACTTTTCTGCAAGCTCTTGATACGCCTGTTTTATCTGCGTAGTAAAAGCCTCTAAATCATCAGAATGGATTTTAAGACCTCGACGGTCTTTGATAAGGGTTTTGCCTATATCTGTCGCTTTAGCATGCCTTCTTTCGTTTGGTCGCTGAATAGCAGACATAAGGGCTTCATACACCTCAGGAGGCGCCTTGATGTCTCCGTCAATTACCCTACGTGCTGAACGCTCAGAAATTGAGAGGCCTATATCTTCTGCTAGCTGCCTAAGCTCTGAGGCATCAGCAGCAATCGCAAGCCGCTTCGTGAGAGCTAAGTCCTGCGCTTTATCACAAAAGGCGCGCTCGGTCTTTGTGAGACTTGACTGACCAAAAAGAAAAAGACCAGCAACGATATCGCTTGGCGAGCCATAGTAGACATGACAAAGTTCTTTGCTCTCATAGGCAAATTCTGCAATAGTTCGATTTATGTTATGCGGTCCCCTGATTATCAAACCCTCTTCGTCGTCAAGCATACATACCGGCATACTGGACTGATCGGTTTTTTCTCCCAGAGAATCGAGATTGACCTCGACAAAAATAGAGCTTCCATTTTCAGGAGAAGACTCGATTACACGGGCCTGCTGTGAATTTTCCTTAATCGAGAAGAGCGCCATTCCCCTTCCGTGAACCCCCCACTTGTCCACATGCATGGTATTGAGCTTTGATGTGATACGAGGCTCAAATACGCGTTCGTGGAGCGTCTCAGGTATGCCCGCTCCGTCGTCGATAACGCAAATCCGACGTATTGAGCCTTCGCGAGACAGCGCAACGAAGATGTTGCGAGCTCCCGCATCTCGTGAATTGCGCAGCATTTCGATAATAATATCTTCGCTGCAACGCACATCGTGTTTTGCTTGACGCCGTTCAGCCTCTGAGCTTCGCAATACAACGAAGCCATCTCCGAGGTCTTGCTCGACCCGAAGATGGCTGTCGCCACAAACCTCTTCAACAAATGATGCTAAGGATTTGTCCATTTTTTACTTTGCGTAATCTACAGCGCGGCTTTCGCGGATAACAACAACTTTTACCTGGCCAGGATACTGCATTTCGCTCTCAATTTGATGAGCAATGTCGTGAGCAAGTACCACAGTGGAAGCTTCGTCGACCGTCTCGGGAGTAACCATAACACGCACTTCACGTCCTGCCTGAATTGCGTAGGTTCTTTCGACACCTTTGTGACTGTTGGCAATTTCTTCAAGTTTTTCCAGGCGTTTAATATAAGAATCAAGAGTTTCTTTTCGCGCACCAGGTCGAGCTGCAGAAACAGCATCAGCAGCTTGAACTAAAACATCAATAACTGAGCTAGGATCGACATCGTTGTGATGAGCCTCGATAGCGTGAACAATATCTGGCTTCTCTCCAAAACGACGAGCTAAATCTGCACCAATTACCGCATGGCTTCCTTCAACCTCATGGTCGACCGCCTTGCCAAGATCATGGAGCAAGCCTGCACGCTTAAAACGCACCGGATTTAGGCCGAGCTCTGCTGCCATGACGCCACAAAGATAAGCAACCTCAAGTGAGTGGTTTAATACGTTTTGCCCATATGAGGTGCGATAACGCAAGCGACCAAGAGTTTTTACTAGTTCAGGATGAAGATCATGAATTCCCGTGTCAAAAACAGCTTGCTCTCCGGCTTCCTGAACGCGCTGATTGACAAACTCCTCAGCCTTACCGAACATTTCTTCAATTCGAGCTGGATGAATACGCCCGTCAGAAATAAGGTTTTCCATAGTTACTCGACCGATTTCTCTTCGGACTGGATCGAAACAAGAAATCGTAACGCACTCAGGAGTATCATCGATAATAAGGTTGGTACCAGTTAGCTGCTCAAAAGAACGAACATTTCTACCCTCTCTACCAATGATACGACCTTTCAAATCATCGGAAGGGATATGAATGGTAGATACCGTATTCTCGGCAGAGTGATCAGCTGCAACTCGCTGAATTGCCAAGCTTAAAATCTCTTGAGATTTCTTTTCCGCCTCAGCACGAGTACGAGCCTCAGCATCGCGAATGATAGTAGCCTGCTCGGCAACGACTTCTTCTTTGAGTCCTTCGAGCATCTCTTTCTTTGCATCGCTTGGAGTCATACCCGCAATTCGCTCGAGGCGAGCATTTGCTTCAGCACTTAATGCTGATAAATCCTTCATTTGCTTTTCAATTTGACCTTGCTGTGAGGATATTTGATGCTCGCGGGCATCAAGTGTTTCTACTCGGCGATCGAGCGATTCCTCTCTTTGTGCAATACGATTTTCAGCAGAACGTGCTTCACGCATACGCTCTCTGTTTTCATTTTCTGCATCCTGCTTTAGTTTTAATACTTCATCTTTAGCTTCGACTACCGCCTCACGACGTAGTGTTTCGGCTTGCTTTTTTGCGTCAGAAAGCACAGTTTCTGCTTCCTGAGCAGCACGCTTCGTCGATGCATTAACGAGAAAGCGTGCGATAACAAAGCCGAGAGCGATACCGACGATAGCTCCGATAATGAGCCATAAAAATTCTGGCATTCGCTCCCCCTTTCCATAGATATTTATTAGTTAAATTGCAGCCGTGTCTTTGCATAAAAAATGCCAGGCAGACAGCTGGCATGAATAGACGATCCCAATATAAGTAAGATATTTAGTTTTCTATATCATAAATACCACGAAGGTACGGCTATTCAAGCTGTTTACCATCATAAACCTTGTCTAGGGATTTGTAAAAGAACGCCTCGAAAACTCTTTAAATCAGCAGCATTCGCACACTATCGACTGCATCTCCTCGCATCAAACAAGTTTTATGAGTCTTGAGATTCGAACCAAATGCGTGCCGCTCGTGAAGCGAGCGAAGATGCATACCCCTTCGAGACAAGTTTTCTGTAAGCAGCCTCGCGTTTATTTTTTGCCGTAGGAGGTCTTCGCTCTAATAGCGCGCAAGCACGAAGAACCTCTTCCTCTTCACTAGGAAAATACTCTTCGGGCCAGCCTGAAATTTGAGAAGAATCTATATCGTTTTCTTCTAGCTCACGCTCAATTCCCGCTCTGCCCCTTCCAGCATTTTTGCGAGAGATGATTAGTGTTTCAGCAAAGCGCTGATCGTCGAGAAGACCACAGTCAAGTGCGCGAGCAAGAGCAGATTCAACGTCGGTAGGATCTGCATCGTTTTTCAAGAGACGATTACGGAGCTCCTTTACCGAACGATCTCGAACCTGCACGAGACGAACGATTTTAGCAAAGAGCTCAGTACAAGTATCAGGGTCTTGTTCGGTGGGTAAACCTGATACCTGTACCGTATCTGCGAGAAGTTTTTTGCAGTATTCTTCGGTAATAAATGGCATGGAATCAATTAAGCCTTAGAAGCTGTTTTAGCCTTTTCTTCTGCTTTTACCTTTGTAGCTGCTTCTTTTGATTCTTCTTGACTTGCCTGATCTGATGCAGCGTGAAGGCCTAACTCTTCACGTACCTTAAACTCGATTTCGTCACGTAAATCTGGATTTGCATGCAGGAGAGCTTTTGCCGCTTCACGCCCCTGACCAAGTCGTTCTTCGCCGTAGGTATACCAAGCGCCACTCTTCTTTACAATGCCAGCATCAACACCCATATCAACTATACAGCCTTCGCGCGATATCCCCTCACCATACATCAAGTCAAACTCTGCCTGTCTAAAAGGAGGAGCGACCTTGTTCTTGACTACTTTAGCTCGTACTCGATTTCCGATGAGCTCTCCATCTTTTTTAATTGAATCGATACGACGCACATCAATGCGAACACTCGAGAAGAACTTTAAGGCACGACCGCCTGTTGTTGTTTCTGGACTTCCAAACATAACACCGATTTTTTCACGGAGCTGATTAATGAAAATACAGGTAGTGTTTGACTTCGATAAAGAGCCAGCAAGCTTACGTAAAGCTTGAGACATTAAGCGAGCCTGAAGGCCTACATTGCTATCGCCAATCTCTCCCTCAATTTCAACGCGAGGAACCAAGGCGGCAACCGAGTCGATAACGATGCAATCAATAGCACCACTCCGAACAAGCATGTCACAAATTTCAAGCGCTTGTTCTCCTGTATCTGGCTGAGAAATAAGGACTTCATCAATATCAACACCAAGACGAGCAGCATAGACGGGATCTAACGCATGCTCGGCGTCGATAAAAGCAACAATGCCTCCTTGCGCTTGAGACTCGGCCAGAATTTGAAGAGCTAGAGTTGTTTTACCGCTAGCTTCGGGACCGTAAATCTCGATGATACGCCCACGTGGAACACCGCCTATTCCTAATGCAGCATCAAGCGGAAGCGCTCCGGTCGGAATGACACCCATTTCAAGAATCATGTCGCCATCGCCATATTTCATGATGGCACCTCGTCCAAATTTACTTTCAATTTGGTCCGTAGTGATTTTTAAGGTCTGTAGCTTGTCCTTGTTCATCGGTTCTCCTTATAGTGCTTCGTTTATGCTCTGTTTGCTAACCTCATTATACGAACATTTGTTTGGAGGTCAAGAACATTGCCAAATTTTTCTTCGATTATCTTAGGAGAGCATTCTTACAGAAACCTTGCCTAAACCATACAGATTTTATGCATGGTTCTTACATGCCTGGTAAACCTCATACAAATTATTCTAAAGTTTTTTACGATGTGAGTTTCATATTGTCTTTGAGGCACACCAAAGCTTGCATCGTAGCTTCATCGCGAATCGATTCTCTGTCTCCCTTAAAATGAAAGACCTCCGCATGCACTCCTTCAGCGTCCGCAAAACCAATCCACACGGTGCCTACTGGCTTGAGCGAACTTCCTCCATCTGGTCCAGCTATTCCGGTGACCGACACAGCCATATCAACCGACAGAGACTCTCTCACACCACGAGCCATAGCACAGGCAACCTCTTCGCTGACCGCACCAAACTGAGCTAAGTCCTCTGAACTTACGCAGAGTTGATCATGTTTTACTTCATTTGAATAGCTAACAATGGCCCCTTTGACCACCTTCGAACTACCGGGAATTGCGGTTAAGGTAGCCGAAATGAGACCTCCTGTGCAACTCTCTGCCGTAGCAATTGTATACCCCCGCTGCTCTGCTGTAGATAAAACCATTTGGGCAAGAACTTCGGCAGATGCCTGCATTTGAGCACGGTTGACAGGATTGTGTAAGTTGTCTTCTTCGGAGTTATCACGTCCGAAGCCCAAGACCGTTTTAGCTTTTGCAAAATAATCAAGCATAGAAATAATGGTAAGAATGAGCGCAACTATCATGACAATCCATGAGATAACATACAGCCTGTCACTGAGAACTACCGAAAAATCGGCAACCATATGGTTGTCCTTGATAATGAATAATACGATAGCGATAATTTGCGATACGGTTTTTGCTTTTCCATACCAACTTGCAGCAATTACCACTCCTTGTGTTGCTGCCACCATTCGCAAACCCGAAACAATAAACTCGCGGCAAAGAATAACAAGCGCAACCCATGAAGGCAAAACGCTCAGCTCTACAAGAGCAAGTAAAGCTGCCGCAACCAAAATCTTGTCGGCGAGAGGGTCCATAAATTTTCCGAAATTCGTTATTTCATCCCTACTACGCGCCAGGTAACCATCAAGAGCATCAGAAGCGGCCAGAATAATAAAGATACCAGCAGCAATCCATTCTTTCCAAGATAAGAGCTCTGGATAATCAGGGAATAACCAGGTTGGCCAAGGACTGAGTAAAGCCACTACAAAAAGTGGTATCAAACATATTCTGAGCAGCGTCACAATATTTGCGGGAGTCCACAACTTCTCCTGAGGGGCAACCTCGTTAGTCACAAGACTCACCTTCCAACTCATACAATACTGTATCTACAATCTCCATCATGACAATACTACCCACTTCACCCTTATCGGCGTAAACCACACCATCGACATCGGGAGCTTGCTGTTGCGTGCGTCCGTACAGCTGTCCATCTTCCTCCCGACCTAGCATCAAAACAGGATACCTATTTCCTACATGCTTCTCAATACGAGAAAAGCTAACGGTATCGGCGATGTCTCGAAGTTGCTGAGCACGTTCAGCCTTTACCTCATCAGATAGCTGATTTTCATATGATGCAGCTTCTGTTCCCTCTTCTGCAGAATACGGGAACACCCCCACATAATCGAACTCAGCTTCTTCCAAAAAATCACAGAGCTTTTGATGCGCTTCTTCGCTCTCTCCTGGAAATCCTGCAATCAGAGTTGTACGAAGAGCCACATTGCGCACGCGAGAACGCATTCGTTCTACGAGCTCAAGATATTCACCCATAGATCCCGAACGATTCATTGCTTCAAGAATATCCTCGTCAACGTGCTGGAGTGGAATATCGAAATAGGGGCAAATATTATCGTGAGAATCAACAACTGATAATAGCTCGTCGGTGACTCCTTCGGGCTGGATATACATTACGCGAAACCAGGTATTGGGATGTTTCGTTGCAAGCAAGTCTAATAGATCTGAAAGCCGTGGTTGATCAGGCAAGTCTAAGCCCCATCGGCCACTGTCCTGAGCGACGAGCACAATTTCTCGAATACCTTGCTCGATAAGACTAGCAACTTCACGTTCTATAGAATCAGGTTTGAAGCTCCAGTACGGGCCTCGTATCATTGGGATTGCGCAATAGGTACAAAAGCGGTCACATCCTTCTGATATTTTTACGTACGCAGAAGGCGTCGGCCAATATCGGTCGTCAATTCCATCAGTAGGAACACATCCATTTTTTTCAGTCTTTAACCGTGTCTTTGCATTAAGCACTGCCTGGATAATTTCAACGATATCGTCTTCTTTAGAGCAGGGAATAAATGTTTTGACCTCTTGCAGTTCATCCTGTAATTCATTGCCGTAGCGCGCAGGCATGCAACCAGCAACTACTAATAAGGCTTCGCCTTTTTTAATCATCGGAAGATCAGCAGCATCAAAGATCGCTTCCAAGCTTTCCTCGGTAGCAGATTGGATAAACGAACAGGTATTAATAACTATGACATCCGCAAAGCTAGAATCTTCCACAAGAGAAAAACCAGCTGCCGTAACCCTATTTCTCATATGAAAGGTATCAACCTCGTTCTTTGCACAACCAAGGGTTATGAAATGAATACGAGCTTGCAATATTGACGCGCAAGAAGACATGGATTTACTTATTGCACCGCACTAACGATAATTAACATATTGAAGTGGTTGCCCGTAATCTTTTTCCTTGAGGAAAGCTATAACCTCTTGAAGAGCATCACGCGAAGCCGAGCTTACACGCAACTTATCTCCCTCGATTTGTACTTTAACCTTGATTTTAGTGGCTTTAATATCTTTATTAATTGTGGAGGCAGTATCGCGGTCTATACCTTCAACAATATTTGCAACCAAACGCACGCTTTGACCAGCAGCCGCAATTGGATCACCCCACACAACAGCTTTAAGGTCGATCCCTCTCTTTACAAGCTTTGAAGAAATTACATCGATGACTTGACGACCAACGAAATCACTTGGAGCCTGGACTGTAAGAGTTTTTGCAGCTTTATCAAGAGATATCTCAGCTCCGGAATCCTTTAGATCATACCTCTGTACAAGCTCTTTTTTTGCTTGCCCAAATGCATTATCAACTTCTTGCATATCAACACTCGATACGACATCAAAACTAGACTCTTTTGCCATGGTTACCCTTCCTGTTTATCATGACTGTATAATGTATCACACTTAGCTAATTACTGTCCCCGGTAAGCTCTGTATTGGAGCTTTCAATGGTAGTTGGTGTTGGCTGAGGATGGTCAAGGTGCCACTGAGCAAGTATTGCAGGAAAATCAATCGTTACCGAATACACACCACTTCCACTCGAATCTGCGAGCTCTAGCTTTGTGCCATCTTGCGTAACACTTACCGCTTCGGGATTGGTAGTAACAAACCTAAGCGTTCCCACCACCTCATACGATCCTTTAGAAGGACCACTTATCGTATCGGCTACATCTACCGCATCATCAACATACACCTCAATATAAGCGCTTTGCCCATTTGCAACAGAGTATTCTACGACTGCTCGAGTGGGGGCAACTGCGATAGGAGTAACGGTATCTTCACTTTCGAGTCCACCACTATTTTGTGTAGTATCATCAACGCCTGTTACAGGAACTTTTTGAATATCGTCGCTTGACTCTGCCTTCGGGGCGAACAAAAAGACAAGTAGGATTATCAATAAAACTAAAATCGCAGCACCTGCAAGCAACAATGGTAGCTTAGAGCGAATCGATCCGTTATTTCGCGAGTCGGAATATAAGTTGGTGTATTGAGTTCCAAGAGCACTTGCTCTCGCCGGTCTTGTTCGGCTTTCGGTATTGAGTCGTCCATAATTGCGCTCATAAGTACCGCCATCGTAACCATGCGTGTTTCTGTGCGTCATAGTGACTCTACCCTGCGAATTTACTGTAGCATCAGGGTTTTCTCTCGTTGATGACTTGCGAGATCCTTCAGATCGACGACTACGATTCGCCTCTGACATATCGAAGCCTGTCCCAGGAGCCTTCGCACGCGCTCGACGAACCTGATCTGCATAGACTTCCTCAAGATACATGCTCGTTATCTCTGTTGAATTCAAGCCAAGGAAATGTGCATAGGCATTAACCATGTTACGAGCATAACCTCGCGGTGGCATTCGAGAAAAATCGCTGCTCTCTAAAGCTTGAAGGATATCGGGACGAATCCTCAGCCTGCGAGCAACAGACTCAAGATCGTAGCCCTTTCTCTCTCGTTCGTTTCGCAAGATAGTACCGAAGCTAATCTGCGCCATCTCGTCACTCCCCCATCGACGGATGTGATCCGTCTTCGTCCTGCTGCTCAAATGCCTTGAGCGTCTCCAGCTCTAACAAATCGACAAGCACCTCACGAGGCTTTGAACCGTTTGGAGGCCCCACGATTCCTTTTTCTTCAAGCATATCCATTATACGTCCCGCACGTGAATAACCTACTTTTAGACGACGTTGAATATTTGAAGTCGAGCCTAAGCCGCTCGAAACTGTGATTTCTGCAGCTTCCCAAATCAAAGGGTCATCCGAACTTCCTCCACCATTTCCATCAGGACTTGAAGAGCCAATGCTGATGAGATTTGTTTTGAGAATCTCAGAATGATATTCGGGTTCGCCTTGTGCCTTCAAAAACTCTACGACGGAGTTTATTTCATCTTCAGACACATAACAGCCCTGAATACGCTGCGGCTTAGCAAACTCAGGTTTTGATAGCAGTAAATCTCCAAGACCGATGAGGTTTTCTGCACCTGGGGTATCTAAAACAACACGAGAGTCGATTCCCGAGGCAACATTAAAAGCGATTCTGTTTGTAATATTGGCTTTAATAAGACCGGTTACTACATTGGTGGATGGTCTTTGCGTGGCAACAATAAGATGGATGCCGGCTGCACGTGCGAGCTGAGCAATGCGAGAAATAGAATACTCAACCTCTTTTCCAACATTCATCATAAGATCGGCAAGCTCGTCGATAATGATGACGATATAGGGCATATCATGAGCTTCTTCATCTTCAAGGCTACCCTGCTGTACTTTTGCATTGTATTGACCGATGTTGCGCGCGCCCACTTTCGAGAACACCTTCAGTCTTCTCTCCATTTCGGCAACACCCCACGAAAGAGCACTTGCGGCTTCGCGCGGTTCGGTAACAACCGGAACATAGAGGTGCGGAATGCCATTGTAGGGAGTAAGCTCTACGCGTTTCGGGTCTATCATGATGAAGCGAACTTCTGCAGGTGTTGCCCGCATGAGTATCGACATAATCATGGCATTGATTGAAACCGACTTACCAGAACCAGTGGTTCCGCCAATGAGCAGATGAGGCATCTTTGCAAGATCGGAAATAATTTCCGTTCCTTCAACATCCATACCAATTGCAATTTCGAGAGGTCCAGCGCCTGCCTTAGAAATCACGTCGCCAAGCAATACGGTATTACGCTGCTTATTTGGAACCTCAATTCCAACATAATTAGTGCCTGGAATAGGAGCGAAAATACGAACACCTGGGGCGGCAAGAGCAAGAGCAATATCATCTTCGAGCGCTGTGATTCGACTCACTCTTACACCAGCTGGCAAATCAACTTTGAAAAGTGTCACAGTAGGACCAGCAACCCAACCTACTACCTGAGCAGAAATATTGAAATCTTCGAGAGTTTCCTGGAGACATGCTGCAGTATCCTTCAGCTCTCCCTCACTTGCGCCGCCTTTTGCCTTCGACCGCGACCGCTGCAGCATCTCTGGTTTAGGCAACTCAAAACCTTCTTGAGCCTTTGGGGTAGCTAATACAGCAGTATTTGCAGATGGCTTATCGGGACTTGCCGTGGTAGAAGCTTGTTCACTTTGAGCATTCTTCTTTCCGAGCTTGCGCGTCATAGCCTTTTCTTGGACCTGAGGAGAGTCATATTGATTTGGTATTGTGCCAATAACTTGCGTTTTGAGAGAGCTAGACGCACGACGAGGTTTCTTTGTGCCGCTCTTTGGCAAAACGCTTGTTATGCCTGAAGCTTCAGCTGGTTGCTTTTGTGCGTCCGATCTTTTTACGCGAGCGAACGCAGGGCTATCAAAGACTGATGTTTGGTCTTCATCATCAAGCTCTTTGTGGCTAAGCATTTTCTCGATAAGCTTGGATACAGAAAATCCGATGACCACCAAACCTACAATAATGAGTCCTACAAGGATAACCGCTGATACGACCTGTCCAAACAAGGTCAAACCTACCCACGCAATTCCCGCTCCGATATAGCCTCCTCGGCTTACTAGATGTTCGGGGTTAAACACGACCACAAAATCTTGCTGCGGAGAAATCGGCGTAAAGAGAGCTAATAGAGCGAGTAGAGCAACAAAAATGATAGCCAGGCCAATAGCAACGCGCGCAGTAACTGGCTGACGATCAAAGCGAATAAAGAAACTACCAGCAATGACAAGCAATACAAAAGGAAGGATGTAGGCGCCAATCCCAAGACAGAGATGAAGCGCACTTGAAACCCAGGAGGTAACAAGAGCGTCTGAAGGAAGTACCGCGACGATAAAGAGTACTATCGAGCAAATCGCGAGGACTAAGCCCCCGATATCACGTTTTGTGCGTTCGTCCATAATGCGAGCGCCATCATCGCGTGCAGAAGCAGCAACCTTCTTTTTGCGCGAGTCTTTTTCGGCAGGACTCGCGACCTGTTTTTTGCTGGCTGCAGGTTTTGATTTCTTTTTACTGGCAACAGAGCTTTTTTGAGCCACTGATGAGCTCCTTATTGTGTGTTTAATCTACGTTTAGGCACATTATAGACGAATTGTAGAACAAATTCAGGACTATCCACCAAATCACGAACATGCAGAAATTCTGCATGATTGCGACACTTTTTATAACAGAAGCAATGGCGGTGCTTAAGCCCCCGAAATCATATTAGATTTCGATGAGGCTTATGATAATCATTGGACGTTGATTTGTTCTTTCCCAAAGGATTGAATGTAAGGTAGATTTAACAGCTTTCTCGAGCTCGTAACCGCGCATACCCTTTGCCATTGAGCGCTTAAGCGTATTGGTTACCGCTTGCGTGGCATCACCCTGGAGATCCTCATCGTCTCCCCCGGTAATTCCATGCATCTCAACGCGAAGCTCTCCAACGATTTCTTTTTTCGCAGGTGAGAGTGCACAAGCAACAGTAGCAAAGCCTTGAGCCCCCAGTGCGTTACGTTCGTTTAATACGTCTTGCGAGGTATCGCCAACGCTCAAGCCATCAACAAATACAATACCGCTCTGGACGTAATCGCCCCGCTTGACACCCCGCGAACTCAGCTCAAGCCCTTCCCCGTTCTCGCAAATGAAGATGTTTTTCTCATTCACTCCGGTTGCGGCAGCAAGTTTCGCATGCGCCCTCAGATGAACAGACTCACCGTGAACTGGCATAAAAGCTTTTGGCTTTACGATAGTCAAAAGGATTTTAAGTTCTTCAGCACCAGCATGACCCGAAACATGAACCATCGCACGAGATTTGTCGTACACGTCAGCACCAATTTTTGCGAGCGAATTAATAACGCGAGTTACCTTTTTTTCGTTGCCCGGAACCGGTGTCGCAGAAACAATAACCGTATCGCCTTCTTCGATATCAATTGTTCTATGCTCTCCGCTTGCAATTCGTGCCAAAGCTGAGAGTGGTTCACCTTGCGATCCGGTACACATGACGACTATTCTCTCGGGCGGCAAACCCTTGATATCGTAGGCGTCGAGCAGGTCTGCATCTCTAACCTTTAAATACCCCAGCCTACGCGCGATGTCGGTATTTTGTATCATCGAGCGTCCGGTAACTACAACCTTCCTATCGTTTGCGATTGCTGCATCACAAATCTGTTGTAGACGGTGAATATGACTTGCAAAAGAAGCAATCACAATCTTTTGTTTTGATTGCGAGATAATCTTGTTGAGGGTTTTGCCTACCTCAGCCTCCGATGGCGTAAAGTGCGGACTGGCTGCATTGGTTGAGTCAGACATCATCAAGTCGACACCAATCTTGCTAAATTTCGATAGGGCAGCAAAATCGGTATGAACGCCATCGATAGGCGTTTGATCAAGCTTTACGTCGCCGGTGTGCAACACATTTCCAGCAGGACTCTGGAAAAATACTCCAACAGATCCTGGTATCGAGTGATTTACCGAGAAAAACTCTGCGCTCATGCAACCAAGTTTTACACTTTGACCAGAAGAAATTTCAACAAGCTGAGCATTTTTGATCTTGTGCTCTTTTAGCTTTCCCTCTATGAGGCCTAATGTGAGCTTTGTTCCATAGATAGGAACTCGACGATCGAGGTCTTTCAAAAGATACGGCAAAGAACCTGTATGATCTTCGTGCCCATGGGTGATAATAATGCCGCGCAACTTATCGGCGTGCTCAAGCACGTAAGTGTAATCGGGTAAGATTAAGTCGATTCCAGGATGATCATCATCAGGGAACATGAGTCCAGCATCATCTAAGATGATGTCATTTCCGCATTCGAAGACGGTCATGTTTTTACCAATCGCGTCAAGCCCACCCAGAGGAATAATCTTAAGCACAGACTGAGGATCTTTTTTTACGCTAATTTGCGCTTGCGAGTCCTTTTGGTTTCTGCGACGCGGCTGCCTCTTCTTTTCGGAAGTCTTTTCCTGCTCGCCTCGTGTTATTTGAGGACGCTCACTTTGTATCTGCACATGCTTATAGGAGCGTGTACGTTTGCTGTCGCGCTCGTTTACTTTCTCGCGTTTATCGCGAGGATTATGTTGTTCCATTCGTTTCCTTTTTTCTTATGTCAGAGCACTCCGACTTCACGCATTACCTGCGCTAAACGTGCGGATTGCTCGGGTGTGGCGTCAACGAGCGGCAAGCGTACTCCACCAACTGGGAAGCCCGCAATATTGAGCGCTTCCTTTACAAGAATTGGATTTGCAGTGACAAACAATTCTTGCATGAGTGGAGCCAGAGCTTCGTGAGCAGCATAAGCTGCCTCATAATCTCCTGACGCACACAAATCTACTAATTCTTTCATACGGGCTGGTGCAAGATTTCCTAACGTAGAAATAACTCCGGCACCACCCATTTTCATTACTTCATATGTTGCCTCATCATCACCAGAAAACACCATGAAGTCGTCTGGTGACTCATCAATAATTCTCTTTATCTGAGCCATATTGCCTGAAGCCTCTTTGATGGCAACGATATTGTCGACCTCATGCGCAAGTCTCAAGGTAGTTTCTGCCTCCATGTTGATAACGCAGCGTCCTGGAATGTTGTACATAATGACAGGTACTTCTACCGCTGAGGCAATAGTCTTGAAATGTTGATACAGACCCTCTTGTGGTGGCTTGTTGTAATACGGAACCACCAACATAACTCCGTCAACACCCAAAGCAGCAACCTCACGTGCAAAATCAACGGTATCTGCCGTGCAGTTATCGCCAACATTAGCAAGAACAGGAACCCTTCCTCCAACAGCTTCCAAGACTGCTCTAAAAAGCTCCATTTTCTGAGGATAAAACACTGTCGGACTCTCGCCCGTGGTACCGTTAATCATTAACGAATCACTGCCACCCTCGACTAATCGGATTGCGAGAGCCTGGGCTTGATCTAAGTCGAGATCTTTATTGGCATCAAAGGGGGTTACCATTGCAGGCATCATGCGACCGAATATAAGGGTGTTATCTGCTGACATGAGATCTCTCCTCGTTTTTGTTTCGTATAATCTACGTCAGTGGTACAAAAGAATTATGCCACTGAAGTACTTCCTAATTCATAAAGTTCTCTAAACCTACAATGAGTCCGCTACGCTGACCCACACTTCTGATTCCCAATAAAACGCCAGGCATATACGAGTCTCGATCCCATGAATCGTGACGAATGCTGAGGCTTTGACCCATCGAGCCAAAAATTACTTCTTGTGACGCAACATATCCCATTGAGCGCACAGCATGAACTGGAACTCCCTCAATAAGCGCTCCTCGAGCTCCTTGTGCTCCTTCAATTTCAGTTTCTTTACCTGGTGCCTCAGAGCTAAAATCTCTGGCATCAGATATTATTTGTGCCGTACGGACAGCCGTGCCACTTGGCGCATCCACCTTGTTGCAATGGTGAAACTCGATGACTTCAGCCTCAGGAAAATACGGAGCCGCGATACGCGCGAATTCCATCATGAGTACAGCACCGGTCGTGAAGTTTGGAGCATAGAATAGACATGCATTATCTTTAGCGAGCAGACTAAGTTCTTTCAGTTTCTCGTTTGAAAGACCAGTTGTTCCAATAACGCAATTTACGCCAAGCGGCAAAGCAACACTGATATTGCCTGCCACCACATCTGGTCGGGTAAAATCGACCAATACATCAACCTTTTCTGTAGAAAGGGCTTGAGAAATGTCGTCATATACCGGGAAAGCTGCTTCGTGAAGATGCGAGTCGATACCGCAAACTAGTTCCATATCAGGCGATGAGGTTACTGCTGCCACCACCGCTGTTCCCATGCGACCAGCGCTTCCACTTACTGCAACTCGAATCATCTTTGCTTACCTCTTTCCTCGACTCCTCGCTCGACAGTAATAATATCACGCACGAAGCAGGTCACAAAGTAGCTCTTGGTCTTCGGGTCGATACTTTCGGTATATCTAGTTTTACCCACAAGTCAAAGTTCGCCTTGTGCAGCTCTCCCACAAAGTAGACGTTGGCATGTAACTCACATCAGAGTGCGTGCTTTTATTATGTCTGTCTTGCTTCTCAGCAATGTAGCATCGATAGTTTTTTTTAGAAACAACAGTTTTTGGGTACAGAAGCGTCTTAAGGGGCTCCGGACGTTTTTCTGGACACTCTAGGCAGCGATTCCTAGGCTTTGTCGATATTGGGTAGGACTTAACCATCCAAGCGACTTTTTGATTCTGTCTTCGCAATGATAGCGTAACTGTTCGTCAAGCCTTGCAATAAACTCTTCTGCTGTAGTGCTTGACCAATCACGGTAGTAGAAGAACTCATTTTTCAGTGTTCCGAAAAAGCCCTCCATTGCAGAAT